>NZ_VOYM01000035.1:0-34346 GCF_013420285.1 Acinetobacter sp. YH01019 | reverse complement strand
CGGTTTTAGAAAGAGTTGTAATTTCTCCAAAAAGATTGAAAACCATTTTAAAGCCTTCGACTTAACCTTTTTTTACATCAATAATGGTTTCATTTAATGTCAGCATACTTTTTGAAACACCACCTAATTTTCAAATATGCAGGTTGATGCATCTCCTCATAAGGTACTTCCACAATTTCAATTTGCTGCTCAATATCCAACTCTTTGAGTAAAGGTAAAATCGTATTACTACGTGATCGTGTATTGCTATACAGCTTCATGCTTTTCATGTGTTGTTTTCTTTCCTTGTTTTTATGCTTTTACTATACGCCGATTTGTGTAGAAAATTATTCCGGATAATCTTTCCATTTGCCTATTTGGTTACAATACCCACGCGAAAAAAATCACTCTAATTTTCAATTTAAATACTTCAATAATTTAAAACCAATTTATACATAGCAATACCAATTTGAGCCTTTTAAATGAAAAACAAATATTTAGTTGCAATTTTGACGCTTATAGTCCTGTCAGGTTGTTCGAAAAAAACTGAAGAAATAGCCAGTGAGGCGAGTCAAGAAACGCAAGACTCACATGTCGTTGCTTCCAATGAAGCTACAACTGATACCTCGCAAAGCAACACGCCATCCACAGCACCAATCACCGAACAAAAACCCAGCCAAATCATTAATGAACAGGTGAATGCAGCGGAAAATGGCCGCAAGATGGTGCGTGAGGCAAATATTAATTTTGAAGCCAAAGATGTAGTGAAATCAGCCTTGGAAATTGAAAAAATTACCCTTCAATCAGGTGGTTTTATCGAACAAAAGAATATTGGTTTTGTCGTGCAAGATTCAACCTCTCAAAACATTGCCGATGGCAAAATTAAAATTTTTGAAAAGGTTTCTCCACAAGCTGAGATGATTGTCCGAATTCCAAGTGCAAAAGCAGCGCAGTTTGTGAATCAATTATTACCGCTGATGCACTTTTTAAATGCTCAACAATATTCAGCAAAACGATATGAATTAAAACTGCTCGAACAAAAAATGGGACAAAGCCAAACTTTGCCTGAGCATGTTGCTACAGCACAATTGAGTGAAATTGCACGGTTGACTCGACTTGAAGTACAAGATCGCGTTCAATTTAGTACGATAGTGATTGCTTTGACACAACCAACAACTGTGCGTGAGCGCTATGACATCAATCTTGATGCAGTTGCTCAACTAAATGGTGATAGTTTCTGGCAACGTGCTTGGTATGGCATACAAAAAGGCTGGCAATTTGTACTCAGTTTATTGGTCATCCTCATTACCATTTGGCCACTTTATCTGATTGGCCTCTTAGCTTGGCTGCTTTATCGTGTGATCAAACCGTATATCGATAAATCGACAAAATAAGACTTCTCTTTTTTGAAAAGTGAGCAGCTGAAAAAAACTCGCCATCGATGTAATGGGGAGTTTTTTTACTTATGTTCTACTTTTAGAAAAAGCCCATGTAGAACTGTTCTTTTAATACTTTAAGTATCAATTCAATGGCGTCATTCTTACGATCCTTGCGGTAGCTTGCATACAGCCCAATCGTTGGTAAGGGCTCAACCGTATTCTTCACTAAAATCTTATCTCCAAGCAATGGAATCACATAAGATGGAACTAAACTCCAACCTACCCCCATACCGACTAAATTCACATTCAGCAAAATATTTGTCGAATGCTGTACCAAATTTACATTCAGTTTATTTTGCTTGAAAAAGTCCTGAATAATACGATACAGCTCAGGTGATGAATGCTCGTCACTGATAATAAAGTCTTGCTGATTCATGCTTTTGATGCTGATATGACGCTGCTCAGCCACGGGAGAATTTTTAGGAATAATCAACGCAAGTGGTTCTGTAAATATCTGTACAGATTCAATTTCAGGACTTTCTTCGACATAACGGGTAAAGGCAATATCAATTTCACCCTTACGAACTGCACTAATTTGATCTATGTCCATCAAACTATGGAAGTGGATTTTTAATTCAGGGAACTGCGCGCGAATATTTGGCATGATGTATGGAAATACTTTCATCTCTGCCACAGGTACAAAACCAATATTCAATTGCTCTTTACTTAATTGCGCAATCTGACGTGCATCCATGATGGCTTTTTCAGCATGCTCTAAACTTAAACGTGCTTCTTTTAAGAATGCTTGGCCTTCAGCCGTGAGTTCTACTTTACGATTGGTACGCATAAGTAGTTGCACACCGACTTCATGCTCTAAATCTTTAATTTGTTGACTCAATGACGGTTGAACCGTACACATGCGCTGTGCAGCCTTGGTAAAATTGAGTTCCTCGGCAACCGCAATAAAATATCGCAAATGTCGTAATTCCATTATTCAACTCCCAACCCACTGCGTTTAAATTTGATTGCTACAGTTTGGTGATACACAACTAAAGTCACAATCACCATCGCAGCACAGAATAAATAAGTCGCTTGAAAGCCCATCCAAGTAATGAGTACTCCCATTACGACAGAACCCACAGCGAGACCAACATCGAACAAAGTGAAAAAGGTAGAAATCGCATGTCCCATGCGTGGCTTTTCAACCGATTGAATCGCAACGGTCTGTAAACATGGAAAAACTGAGCCATAACCAATACCCATGAATACTGCTGATAGCCACATCACCCATTGGTTATTTAAAAAGCTCACAATCACTAAACCGATGGCAAAAAACACAAAAGATGGGTATATCACCGCACTCGGGCCTTTGCTGTCATATAACCTTCCCACCCAAGGCCTTACCAACAACATTGAAATAGCAAATACAATAAAGAAGACACTGGTATATGCGAGTAATTGCTTCACTTCTGCATAAGCTGTGATAAAACTCATTACACTGGAATAGGCAAATGCTGTGAGTAATGCAACAAAACCAATCGCTAATACTTTGCTTTCTACAATATCATGGAGCTGCAAACTCGAATTCCCCTTAGCTTGAGGCTTTGGACTCTGCTTGGCAGTTGTATTTTCTTGAATATTGATAAGCCAAGTAAAAATATAACCTAATGCTACGATGCCAGCTAAGACGGCAAATAACAGCCTAAAACTGGCAAATTGAATCAGGGTTAGTGCCAGAAATGGCCCAAAAACAACACCTAAGTTGGTCGACATCACAAAGTAGCCCATGCCTTCCCCCTTACGCTCATCGGGAATGTAATCATTCACAATCGGTACATTCACAGTGGTTAATATGCTGAACCAAAAGCCATGAAGAAAACGAACCAGCAGTAATGACCACATGCTTTCTATTAATAAATAAGCAAAAGCAAATACAACAAAAATGATGCCAGCTATACGTACAGAACGCGCCTTACCAATTCTCTCTACAATCATTCCTGAAAATGGGCGAATGGCAATGGATGACACTAAAAATAAGGTCAGTGCCATACCTGCTTGTTGTACCGTTCCACCCAAGTCGTTCATGATGTAAATTGGCAAAATGGTCAACAGCGCAAAATAATAGGTAAATAAAAATAAATTATTGAATAGGCAAAATATAAACGCACGGTTCCAAAGGCTTAGGCTATTTTGTTTCATCAACACTCACCTGTGTGCGTGCTGACAACGCTGTATTTTGACGTACCGGTGCGAGTGCAAGTTCAACTAAGCGCTGAATATATTCAGCATCAGGTTTGCGATTAAAGAAAATAATTTGGTAATGAATAGGCCCATACAACATATCCAGCATCAGCTCAAATGGATACTCTGCACGAATTTCTTGACGTTGAATCGACAGTTGAATTAGCGCACGCGTCGCTTCTCGACGCGGTAATAAATATTGTTTAAAAAATTCACCCGCAGCTTCTCGATGTTCAGCCATTACGACTAACAATGCCCGCCCGACATGCTGGTTCAAAGCATAAGATAATTTTAATAATTGCTGATTTAAATTGAACTCTAAACTTTGACTTAAATCTAAATCAAATACAGATGCTGTTTGCTCTTTAAAGGCATCAAAAACCAAATCAGATTTATGTTTCCACCAGCGATAAATGGTTGACTTACCCACCCCTGCGCGTGCAGCAATATCTTCTACCGTCATATTACGATAATCATGTTCAGCCAAGGCATCTGCGACAGCTTGCAAAATACATTGCTTACGTCGAGAAGTTTTTTCAGTCTCACTCATTTAGCACCGTACCAGTAAAAACGAAACGCTACGTATCGTTTTATTTTAAATGCTAAGACAGCTAAAAACTATGCTTAAACAGAATTTAGGCCCTAAACTTTAGTAGAACACTCGGGATTTATTGTGGATAAAATTCACTATCTGAATGAAAAAAAAGACCACATAAGTGATCTTTTTTTAAACAGAAGTCGCCACTTAGCTTTGTGGCGTTTTCTTATAAATACTGCATGAAGGATGATGATTTTCCTGTAAACGTGCAACTTTACGATGCTCTGCAGCTTCAAAACGGCAACGCTTCCAGTCATTATCTAAATTTAATGGTGGAATTTGCTTCGGCTTACCTTGCTCATCAACGGCAACCATAGTGAAGTAACAGCTATTGGTATGGCGAACAGTACGCTTTTGAATATTTTGTGCTTCGACACGAATACCAATTTCCATAGAAGTACGACCAACATGGTTCACACTTGCAAGGAAAGTTACTAATTCACCGACATGAATAGGCTCTTTAAAATTAACTTTATCTACAGATAAGGTCACCACATAGCTACCTGAATAACGACTTGCGCATGCATACGCTACTTGGTCTAGCAATTTTAAAATTGTTCCACCATGCACATTTCCAGAGAAATTGGCCATGTCAGGCGTCATGAGGACTGACATCGATAATTCGGACTGGTCGTCTAGTGCATTCGCAATTTGATCTAATGGGGACATCTTGTTTCTCTAGACTCGTGATATAACAATGATTAATGTGATTATTATATAGATTTAAATGCAAATTAAATGTTCAATTCGGCAAAAAAACCATCATTATTATTTATAGTGATCATGCCATCATTCAGTAAAATATATATCAACACAAATAAAAGCCGATATTACCGTCACTTTTAAACTGTATTGATATAATTTGTATAAACACCTGCATACAGATTTACTTAGCGATGAGCAATCTGCATTTTAGCAATGGTGATCGTCAGTCAGTATTTTATATGGTGAAATGATTTTAACCACAATGATTTAATCCGCTAAGACTTTTAACATCTCGAAAGATACATTGTCATAACTGGTTTTTTGACCACCGTCTTGAGTACTTTCAACAGTATAAGTATTGTCAATCTTCACTTGAGTGATGATAAATACACTGTTTTCCATCATAGCAAGCTTAACTTTTTGTCCTACCTGAAGCATTTGCATCTACATTTCCCCCTATAAAAGAGTTATTGATTTAAAGTATTAATATAATGTAGGAAGTCTAAACACTTTAAAACACTCGGTAAACTTAAATATATGAATAAAAAGGTAATATAGATATATAATATAAGTATACAGTTAAAACCAATTAGTTATTATTTTTTAATAAATATCAATAAATTAATTTTACAAATGAATATTTTGTTTAATATAAATACAATTTATTCAATAAAATAATATCTATTTACGATAAGTGATTAAGCTTTTATCGATCACTATTGAATCAATAGCTGGATTTTAAGAAAAATAAAAGCCCCTATTTCTACATAAAAAATAGAGGCCAGCAATATATGTTCAAATGAGGTGACTAATCTTGTGCCGCCATATAATGAATATTATGACCTGAACTATATTTATGCTGTGCATATACCCTTGAAATGTCAGAAAGCTTTTCAAAAGTCGCTTCCTCACCCGCCTGCATTGTCGCCTCACGGCCCTTTACATCAAAGATATGTGCTTTTTCACGTAAATCAGGCTGAATCACAATATCGGCACGTTTAAGTTCTTCTTGCGCCAATCGATTTTGCATAATATTAATATTTTGGTTAAACAATCCCCATACATTTGAAGTTTCTGTATGTATCGGCCGCGCTAAGATATCAACTGCAATTATGATATCCGCCCCTAGCTCACGTGCTACATCCACGGGTACAGGGCTAACCAAGCCACCATCAACATATTCCGTTTTTTCTATTATAGTGGGAATAAACATACTGGGTATAGACACAGATGCACGCACCGCCTGCCCTGTATTGCCATAATTAAAAACAACTTTTTTGCCGTCTTTTAATTCTGTTGCAACAACATACATTGGTGTTTTAAGGAGTTCTAAAGGCACATCTTCAACTTGCTGATTAATGAAGTCTTCAACTTTTTTACCATCAAAAAAGCCTTTCATGTCTAATCGAATATCACGTACATCATTGGCTTTTAAATCTAAGGCAATTTTTCGAAGTTCTGCTGCATTTTTTCCTGACGCATACAATGAACCCACAATGCTTCCTGCACTTGTACCGACAATAAAATCTGGCTTGATGCCTTGTTGTTCAAGTACCTGAATCGCCCCAATATGCGCATAACCACGTGCACCACCGCTTCCCAAAACCAAAGCAACAATCGGGCGCTTTTCTTGTTTTTTAACTTTATTGAAATCAATACGATTTGCCGAGACTTGTGCAGGTGCAGCGTTGTATTTTGAAATTTCAGTAGTGTGTTGAGCATTAAGCGGTTTAGAGGGAACACTCTGACAGCCTGTAATGGCAAGGATTACCGATGCAATCAAAATGCTTCTACTTTTCATGGGGAGATTTTCCAAATTCGAACTCAAGATTTAAGGAAAGACGTAGTCTAAACACTCGGTTTTGAAACCACTGTTATAATTCGGTAATAGCCAAACTGCATTTATTATATCGAAACCTTAACTATTAAACATTGACTCGCGCGCTCTTCGGTGAAGTTACGGTGTGCCAATTGATACAAGCTCAATTCAGTACTGTAAAAAAGAAGCCGCTATAAATAGCAGCTTCTTTTATTGATAAAAACAGGATTACCAAATATCAGAATTCACTTTATCTTTATATTTTGGATGTTTATCTAACTTAAACACGGGCTCTTTCACGCCACTCTTTAACTGTGATGTGTAGTCTTTTAACAACATCAAAAGGAAAGGTGTCAGCAACAATATAGCGAATAGGTTAATACTCGCCATCACGCCCATAAATAAGTCTGCCAAATTCCAAATCACTGGTACACTCATAACTGAGCCCAGATAAACCATCATTAATACAAACACTCGGAACACGAACATGACTTTGGGATTGTTATTGATAAACTGGACGTTACCTTCTGCATAAGCATAGTTACCAATCACTGATGAATAAGCAAATAAGAATAGAATAATTGCTAGGAAGTCATCGCCCCAAGCACCGATTTGGCTTTCAAGTGCCATCTGAGTGAGTGCAACGCCTTCAAATCCAGCATTTTCGTATAAACCTGATGCCAAGATAATAATAGCGGTGCAAGTACACACTACGAAGGTATCTACAAATACACCCAACATTTGCACCAAGCCTTGGTTTACAGGATGTTTAACATCCGATGCTGCCGCAGCATTCGGAGCAGAACCCATACCCGCTTCGTTTGAGAATAATCCACGCTTAATGCCTTGCATCATCGCCATAGAAACCATAGCACCGAAGAAACCACCAGCCGCAGCATCAAACTCAAATGCTTTGCTGAATATTAACTGGAAGATATCAGGCAAGATTGCAAAGTTAGCAAAAGCGATATAGAGCGCGACTGCCAAATAAAGTAATGCCATAAATGGAACAAAACGTTCTGCAACTTTTGCAATACGCTTAATACCACCAAAAATAATCAGCGCTGTTATAAAAACAAGGAATAACCCTACCCATGAAATTTCAAAACTAAAACTGCCCAAACTCAATACTAGATTGGCTTTATCCCAACCCCAAGCATGTGAAGTTGCACCTGTAATGGCATTGGCTTGTACTGCATTAAACACAAAGCCATAGGTTGAAATCAGGGCAATCGCAAATACCACACCCAACCATTTTTGTTTTAAGCCTTGGGTAATGTAATAAGCTGGTCCACCGCGGAATTGCTGATTTTGAGTATCACGCACTTTAAAAAGTTGAGCTAGAGAAGATTCAACAAATGCAGAACTCATCCCTAAGAATGCCGTCATCCACATCCAAAAGACTGCACCAGGCCCACCAATAGCAATTGCTATTGCAACACCGGCCACATTACCCACACCGACACGACTTGCAAGACCCGTTACAAAAGCCTGAAATGGTGTAATACCATGATCATCATCACCTTCCTTTCGGCTAGATTTCATCACTTTCATACTGTGAATGAATAGGCGAATCTGGACTGCACCTGTTACTACAGTATAAAAAATACCAACAGCAACCAAGAAGACAACAAGGAAATCCCAAAGTGGGTCATTAAAAATTTTAATCCACCCCAACAGGGTTTCATTTAATTGTTCATTCATATTCAACCCTAGTTTTAAATGGTCAAAACTATGAAAGGCTCTTTTTTGAAGAGCCTTTCTAAATTAAGCAAAAAATTTAAGAATTAATTGAATAACTGTTGCGTTAATCAAATCAACAAAAAAAGCGCCACATAGAGGTACGATTAAGAAAGCCTTATGAGATGGGCCATACATATTGGTAATGGCTTGCATATTTGCAACGGCGGTAGGTGTTGCGCCCATACCAAAACCACAATGACCTGCCGCTAAAACCGCAGCATCATAATTTTTGCCCATTACACGGAAAGTGATAAATGCAGCATACAATGCCATTGTTAATGTTTGCGCACCCAGAATGACAACTAATGGTCCTGCAAGATCTGATAGTTGCCATAATTTCAACGATAATAGCGCCATTGCTAAGTAAAGTGATAATGAAGCATTACCAAATACATCAATTGCACGATCAAAAATTTGTACGCGGAAAATGCCTTCTAATACATTACGTAAAATGACACCACCAGCTAAAGCCCATACAAATGTCGGTAATTCAAACATCGTACCTTTACTGAAAGCCGTCATAAAATCAGCAAACGCTAAACAGCCAGCAAATAGACCCAAAGTCGTAATTGCATTATCTGCGGTAATTAAGCGAACACGATGTGGATATTCAAAAGGTACATATTCTGTTGAATTAATATCAGCTAGTGGTGTGTTATCACTACGCTCAATTTGCTCATTCGTGCGCGGAGTTGCTAGGCTATAACGATTAATTAGCAACTTAGCTAATGGTCCACCAATAATACCACCAATGATTAAACCAAAAGTTGCACTCGCCATACCCAAGGCTAATGCACCTTGTATACCATGTTCAACTTCAAGAATTTCACCCCAAGCCCCTGCTGTACCATGTCCACCTGTTAAAGTAATTGAACCTGCAATTAAACCAATCAGTGGATCAATACCTAATAAAGTTGCAAGACTGATACCAACAACATCCTGCACAACAATGAAAGAAGCAACGGCTACGAGGAAAATGACAAGACCAATTCCTCCCTCTTTCAATTTGGCAAAGTTTGCGCTTAAACCAATGGATGCGAAGAAAATCAACATGAAACTGGTTTGTAATTCACTACTCGTAGTGATGCTATAACCCCAAATGCTATGTACCACCAGTGAGATTATTGCAGCAACCAAACCACCAGCTACAGGTTCAGGAATGTTGTAACGACTCAAAAAACTGATTTTCTTTACAAGAAAACGTCCTAATAAAAGAACGATCACCGCCGCAATTAAGGTATAAAATGCGTTAAAGCTAAATTCCATAATAATTTGTCCAAAATGGTTTGAATATTTATTAGTCCACTTAATAGAAATTAGTAGCTTTTATTACCTAAAATACAATTCCAATTTGTAATTTTAACCAATAAATCAAGCTTGCAGCCTATTAAATGCCAATCATAAATATTCATCATCTGATTCAAATATGTATGTCTGAGTTTAAAAAAGTGAAAACTCAATTCGACAAAACAAATCCATAAAAGTAGTTCATTCTAACTAAACCGATACTTACAACAGCATTCCCATCATAGATGAAAGACATAAATCGAATGCTGATTAGAAAAGTCGCACATTATGCGTGGAGAACAGATAAATTTCATTAATTTTAATTACAAAAAGTTTTATTTACTATAATTTAAATTTATATCTATTTGTTTTTACTTGAATGTGCACCTTTTTTTAATCTATACAAAATATAAAAAAATTGAATATTTCTGCTTTTTTTTACCATTCAGTTAATTTATTTGAATACTTTTTAATCATTTTTTTCTAAAACTTATGCGCAGTGGTGAACAGGAAAGTCCTATACCCTATCCATAAAGTTTAAAAATTTGCGAATCCAAATAAAAAAGCCTGAACAACGTCAGGCTTTTTTAATAACGATCATTTTCGTCTTAGAAGCTATATTTAGCCATTAAGCCTACACGGTTATCATTGTACGAGTTACCATCAAATGCTTTACGCTTACCGTTGATATATTCAACACCTAATTCAACTGGCTTAACTGGTGCATAGATAAAGTTAATCCACGCTTGTTGAACTTCTTCGTTTGCGTTCTCGTTATCCTCATCATTTGCATATGCATTGCCATCATCAGCAAATAATGCGCCGTACGCTAAAGTTGAACGTAGTTTTTCATTGAACTTATAGGTTGCGCCCACTTGTACCGCAGTAAACTTATTTTGTTCAATATTGCCATCAACCACAGAATAAGCACTGTTTGCGCCATATAAATAGTTGCTGTTACCTTCAGCATATGAAACGTCACCGTTCAATTTCAACTGATCAGTTACTGCATAGCTTGCACCAGCTGCAATACCAAAACCTGTTTCAGTATCATCTGCAGCTTTCGATTTATAATTTTCGACTAATGCACGTGCAGATGCTGTACCCTTGCCATCAGCAAAGCCTTGAGTCAATTTTGCAGTGATATTGGGTACGCGGTATGAAAGATCACCCGAATCTGTAGCCTTACTATCACCTTCTTCAGCAGAAACAAACAATTGTGTTTGCGGTGCAAGTTTTACGTTGTAACGCACTTGAGGGATACGTGTCGTACCACCACCAACGTTCGTAGAGAAGTCAATCATTTCAGGCGCATGGCTAGAAAGGAAGTTAGACATCGTTTGACCAAACAACCAGTCATTATACGTTAAGTATGCATGGCGAATACGGAAGCCTTCGCTCTTAACACTATCTGAATCAGCAAAATCCGCTTCAATTTTACCACCAACTTTGTTGTCTGCGCCAACTGGCGCACTAAAATCTAAACCAATGCGGGTTGTTTTAGCAGTTGCGCGTAATTTGTCTTTAGTTGCGCCTGTTGATGAAGCAACTCCGGCAAAGTCACCGTCTGAACCTTCAATGATATAGTTCGCATCACCACGAACAAAACCATATACATTTACATCAGCGCCCGCTTTAGACTTTAAACCTGCTAAAGGTGCAGCAGGTTGTGGCGGTGGAGTAGGACGTGCTTTTACTTGCTGAATTTCTGCCTGTTGCTGAGTTTGAACTTGTTGCTGTGCTTTAATCAGACTTTTAAGTTCAGCAACTTCTGCACGAAGTTGCTCAATCTCTGAAGTGCTGCTTGCCGCATGTGCCATTGACACTGTTGCTAAGCTCATTGCAACAACAAGCGTTTTCATTGGGTGGAATACAGTTTGAATTTTCATTCTAAGCTCTCTTTCGTCCTATCATTGTTTTTTAAGCCCCTTCTATGGGTACTTTATGCTGTGCTTTATTTGAGCGGACAATAATCAAACTGCCTATCTGTGCTTTAGTCGCAGTGAATAAAAATTCAATGACACACAAAGGTGAAAAGCATTGTTAACTACTGACATTCCTCATAATAATCTATTGATATTGCTGGTAGAACAAGTCACGGACAGTCCGCTCGCCCCCAATCAGATGACCAAAAACACCACATAAAATACCTTTTAAGTATAAAAACATACCCTGAAAGTATTTAATAAATTATAGATTTCCGACATCTAGTGCAACCGTGCTGCAACTAATGTCTACCTTAATTTATATATAGCGTATTACATACCAATCCATATTAGTTATATTAAATAGTCATATCTGCATGACAATTTAGAAAATACCATTAAATTTAAGCTTGAATACTCGCTTTTAACTGCTGAATTGAGTACATAGCAGCCCCAACAAACAAGAGCATGATGATTGCCATATTCAGTAATGGCTGCCAAATAAGCACACTTAGTAAAGCCCCACCAAGTAAACCGCATGCAAATTGAGCACTCCCCATGATTGCACTCGCTGTTCCTGCGCGTGCGCCCTGCTCAGACATTGCTAAAGCCATTGCATTTGGTCCGGTAAAACCAATAGATGCAACACATAAAAACATGCCAAATAGCACTCCATATAAAGACACTTGTTGCATAATAGCTAACACTAACAACACCATGACGCCTATCAATTGGATGATATTGCCAAACTGTAAACGTTGAAGCACATTAAAACGGTTCGCCAATTTCTTGTTTAAAGTTGAAAACAACATGATCCCTAGGGCATTTCCACCAAAGATATAGGCGAAGTTTTGCTGACTAAAGCCATATTCATCCATCAAAATGGCAGATGAACCACTGATATAACAAAACAATACTGCACCTGAAAAACACCCTGCTAACATCGGTTTTCTAAAGCTATCATCTTGAAAAATTGCACTGTATAAGCTGATAATTTGTTTGAAATTTAATTTTAGACGGCGCTCAACAGGCAGTGTTTCTTCAAAGAAAAAATGTACACAGCCCAAACAAAGTACCCCCACCAGCATTAACAGTGCAAAAATATACTGCCACTCAAATACATTCAGCACCCAAGCGCCCAAGGTTGGCGCAATAATTGGCGCTATCGTGGTGACAATCATCATACTGGCAAAAGCTTGTGCTGAAGCTTGCATACTCAGACGGTCACGTATGGCCGCACGAGCAATTACTACGCCCACACATCCACCCAATGCCTGAACGATTCGCGCTGCGATTAAACTCCATTCGCTATCTGCAAATATGCAAAGAAAACTCGCAGCAATATACAAAACCAAGCCGAAATACAGTGGGGTTTTACGTCCAATACGATCACTGACAGGGCCATAAATTAACTGACCAATGGCAAGCCCTAAAAAATATGCAGGCACACTATTGGCCACTTGCTGCGTTGAAACATCAAAATCATCAGCCATTTGTGGTAAAGCAGGCAAATACATATCAATGGATAATGGCCCCAATGCTGTTAATAACGCTAGAAGTAAAATCCAGCGCTGGGAAAAGTCCTTTTTTTCAGGTGTTATTGGCATAATAATATTTCGTAGATGGACAGCAAGTTTTGCAGACAAGTTTACACTGCACATAGTATTATTTCTTAGCATCTAAGTGAAAATTCACACGATACAAATCTCTTTTAGCGATAAGCTTTTGTAAAGGAAATATTTTGAACGCCTGGCTTGCACGTCTGAAACAAGCGACATATAACACGACCTTTATGTATAACCTGCGCATGATCATTGCCTTCGCAGGTACTGCCTTTGTTCCCTATTATCTTGATCAGCAACTGATGACCATTCCGCTTACTTTGGGTGTGGTTGCAGCCGGTCTCAGTGATATCGATGATCGCTTCTCTGTGCGCATCATGAACCAAATTTATACCTATATTGGTTTCTTTATCACCGCTGTTTCAATCTATGTGCTATTTCCACATCCGGTGCTGTTTGCCATTGGTTTAATTGTCTCTTGCCTCGGTTGGATTTTGCTTGGTTCACTCGGTCGACGTTATGCCACCATTTCCTATGGTTGCTTAGTGATTGCAGTTTATTCTATGCTCGGTGTTGAGTTATTTGATAACTGGTATACCCAAGCAGGCTTACTCGTCATTGGTGCTATCTGGTACGGCTTACTTTCAACGATTAGTTTTTTACTTTTCCCTGTACGCCAAGTGCAAGATAAATTAGCGCAAAGTTATTCATCTTTAGGTGATTTCTTGTTTGCTAAATCGAACTTGTTTGATGTTGATATGACACCTGAAAGTTATCAACAAAGCATGATTGAATTGTCACTTGAAAATGGCAAGCTGATTGGCATCTTCAACGACATGAAAACCGCCCTACTCACCCGTTTAAAAGGTGACCGTGGACAAAAAGATACCCGACGTAGCCTGCAATATTATTTTGTTGCTCAAGACATTCATGAACGTGCCGATTCAGCACATATTGACTATCAAAAGCTGACCCGGATTTTTGAACATAGTGATATTTTATTCCGCTTTCAACGTGTACTTTCAATCCAAGGTAAAGCGTGTAAAGATTTAAGTATCAGTATCTTACAACGAAAACCTTATCATCATAATAAACGCTTCAAGCATGCCTTTCATAACCTGAAACTCTCGCTCGAAAAGCTGCGCCAAGAACAACAATACGATGAAGTCTGGGTAAACTCACTGTTTTCGTTATACCAAAATTTAAAAGCCATTGACGCTCAACTACGTAATGTCGAAACTGAGCGCTATATCGACAAACAAGCCATTATTGAAAATCGTTTGAAAGATGATGATCTAAAAGGTTGGGACGACATCGTGGTGCGTTTTAAACAGCATCTCAGTCCTGAATCCGTATTGTTTCGTCATGCAGTAAGACTTTCGATTGTGCTGTTCGTAGGCTACATTTTTGTACAAATTACCGATATCACTTATGGATATTGGATTTTACTCACAGCGCTTTTTGTGAGTCAGCCCAACTTTAACGCCACCAAACGTCGTTTATATTTGCGCATTGTCGGAACGTTGGTTGGTATTACAGTTGGCTACGCGATTTTGTATTTTGTGCCTTCAGTCGAGGGGCAACTCCTACTGCTTATCCTAAGTGGCGTACTGTTTTTTGAATTACGGAGTAAGCAATATGCTCAAGCAACTGCATTTATTACTATTCTAGCGCTCATTAACTTCAACCTCGATGGAATGGGCTTTGCAGCTGCCATACCACGTATGATTGATACCCTTATAGGCTGTGCATTGGCATGGTTAGGCGTGAGTTTTATTTTCCCCGATTGGAAATTTCGCCGTTTACCGCGCACCATTAGTCGTTCTATTCAAGCCCAATGTAACTACTTGGCAGAAGTGGTTGAGCAATATAAATCTGGACGTAACAATGGTCTAAATTATCGTATCGTGCGTCGTGCTGCACATAATACTGATGCAGATGTGGCTTCACTTATTTCAACTTTAGCCACTGAACCAGACTTTGACCCTGCCCAAAAAGCCTTAGCTTTTGAGTTCTTATGCTTAAACCATACCTTTATTAGCTATATTGCTGCACTGGGCGCACACCGTGATAAGATTTCAGATCAGCAAGTCTTAAACTTATTAGATAAAGCATTAGAAGATATTCAAGGTGCTTTATTACGTGATGAAGTACCGGACTTGAGTTCACAAAACATGCTGCAAGAGATTCGTCAGCGCTTATCGCAAAATAATGATGATGATCAAAAGTCTTTAATTGTGTTACAACAACTTTCATTGATGTTTAGTGTGTTGAATCAATTCAGTCAGTTAAAGCAAAACTTGAGTCATGAGCATGATCAAGCATCGACTGAATTGGCATCCTTATAATTTGGATGATTTTGGAACAATATACTCACTGAATTGGTATAAATAATGCTAAACTTTTTACAGTTTTAAATCTGTTACTTTGACTATGACCGCAAAAAATTTATATGCCTATACGCTAGAGCCAGTAGCTTATGAAATTTCTGAAGAAGAACAGCGTTATGCGCAACTTGTTCTTTCGCGCAGCAATTTCAAAATTGGCCAAAAAGCGTGGCTCATCATGGGTGCTATTATCGCACTTGCAGTACTTGGACTGATCTTTATCAAAAACTACTCAACCGTATTTTGCTGGGTAGCGATTGTCTGTGTTGTGATTTACTTCCTAGTGCGTAAATTCGGCATTGAATGGTATGCAAAACGCAAACTCAGTGAAGTGCCTGTACAAGAAATCAAAGGCATCCGTATGGGTGTACAACCACATGGTATCTCTATGCAGCAACGTATGGGTGCTAACATGGGTACGATGACTGTCGGTTGGAAAGATATTCATGAATGGTACGATACTGCCGACTTCATCCTTTTAAACTTCAAAGTTAAAGGTCAAGATGGTGCGTATATTTTACCGAAACGCATGGACAGCAAAAAGTTTCCTTTTGCAACCATTCGCAAGCACTTGAACGAATCTGTTGGCCCAGCTAAATCTGTTTAATGAATTAAACCGAAATTTGCTGATATAGAAAACCTCCATTCATGGAGGTTTTTTTATGCAATTTATTCAAAACTTTATTGAAATTTACAATAATGAGAATGAATATTAATTACAAAATCCACATTCTCTGCCAAATCATCGTTTATAATTCGTCGCAATTCAGCCACCGTATATTCATATACTCTCCATCATGCTAAAAAAGACCTTTTTCCAACTTCATTGGTTCTTTGGAATTACCGCTGGTTTAATACTCTCACTTATGGGCGTAACTGGCGCAATTTATTCTTATGAACAGCAAATATTAAAAGCCATCAATCAGGACAGTTATACGGTTGTTGCTGAACAAAAATCAAAACTCAGCCCTGCCCAGCTCTATCAACATTTCAGTCAAACGAACCCTGAAATGAAAATTAATAGTATTACACTTGCACAAGACCCTACAGCTTCAAGCACAGTAAATATTGTGAAAGAAGGGGCTCGTCGTGGCTATAACATGATGGTCAACCCCTACACCGCTGAGGTTTTACCCGAAATAAAAGGACAAGCCTTCTTTCAATTTGTTCAACAATTACACCGTAACTTAACTGTCGGTCCTATTGGTAAGCAAATTACAGGTGCATGTACGCTTATTTTGATTTTCTTTGTACTCAGTGGCTTATATTTACGCTGGCCTAAAAAGCATTCAATAAAACAATGGCTCGCAGTTAAACCCAAGCTTAAGGGTCGTAATTTCATTTGGGATTTGCATGCTGTTGTAGGAACATGGGTCATTATTTTCTACCTTGTTTTAGCATGTACAGGCTTGTATTGGTCATATGACTGGTGGCGTAATGGCATGTTCAAAGTATTAGAAGTTGAACGTCCGCAGCCTCAATTACAAGTAAATCAGGGTGCTAAAAAAGATCCTACTAATAGCCAAGGCTCTGAGAAAAAAGATGCTGGGCGTGGTGAACAACATATGCGTGGCGACGGAAATAACCAAGGTCAAACGCGACAAGACGCAGAACATCGTGGTGAGAGTCATGGCAAAAAAGAAGGTTTAAAACCTGAACAAATTAATATTGCCTTAAGCCAAAGTTGGGCAGGTTTTAATCAAAAAATTGGCCGTGAATATTCATCAGTTACCTTTAATATTCCGAAAAAAGCCAATGGCGAATTAGAAATTAACTTTGTAGATGCTGTTCCACAACATGAACGCGCACGTAACAAAGCAACCTATAACTACCAAACTTCATCACTGAATGATGTTGAGTTGTATGAAGACAAAAAGCTCAATGAAAAAATCATGAGCAGCATGCTGCCTGTACACCGTGGTAGCTTCTTCGGTCCAATTTACCAATTCTTTGCAATGGTAGCCTCATTGCTTATGCCACTGTTCTTTGTAACAGGTTGGATGCTTTATTTAAAACGTCGCAAGCAGAAAAAACTGACTCAAGCAGCAAAAGCAAGCTTAGCACCGCTCAGTGTTGATCCAAATGCCAAACCTTGGTTAATTTGCTATGCCACGCAGACTGGACTTTCAGAGCAATTGGCTTGGCGTACTGCAACGAGTCTACAAGAAGCGCGTCAACCGGTGAGTGTTAAAGCTGTTCAACAGTTAAGTACAGAAGACTTACAACAGGCGCATCAAGTGTTATTTGTTGCAAGTACTTATGGCACAGGTGAAGCACCTGATTTAGCCAGCAGTTTTGAACGAAAATTTATGCGTACAACGCTAGATTTGAAGCATATTCAGTTTGCAGTACTCGCGCTTGGCTCTCAAGAGTATCCAGATACATACTGTAGTTTTGGTCATGCGATTGCGGCTTGGATGACGAAAAATGGTGCTCAAGCACTTTTCAAAACCATAGAAGTAAATAATGCAGACACCAATGCCATTGAAGCGTGGAATGCGGCACTAGCAAAAGCATCAAAGCTTGAACTGCAAGCAATGAATATTATCAAAACCTTCGACACTTGGACTTTAACCCAACGTAGTTTACTTAATCCAAATAGTTTAGGTGCGCCAGCATTCAATATCGAATTAAAAGCGCAACATGAAGCAAACTGGCAAGCAGGTGATATTGCAGAAATTCAACCAGGCAACAGCCCTGAACGTATTCAACACTTTATGCAGCAACAGCATATTCCAGCAGAACAATTGGTCGATTCAACTCAGCAAACAATTGAACAAGCCCTTTGGGATAAAGATTTAACTGTTGAAATTGAGCCATTTGCCAATCTAGATCATTTACTAGAACAACTCCCGACTCTACCATCGCGTGAGTACTCAATTGCCAGCATTCCAAGTCAACAAGTTTTACGCCTTGTGGTACGTCAGCAATCTAATGCGCAAGGTGAATTAGGACTAGGTTCAGGTTGGTTGACTGCACACGCACCACTAAATACTCCTATACAGCTTCGCATTCGTACCAATGCATCATTCCACCTCATTGATGACAATCGACCAGTGATTTGTATTGGTAATGGTACAGGTATTGCGGGTCTAATGAGTCTACTCCACTCACGTGTCCGCCAAGACTACACCCAAAACTGGTTAATCTTTGGTGAACGCCAACGTGCGCATGACTTCTTCTATCAAGATGTCATCGAAGCGTGGCAGACCACAGGCTTTGTGCAGCACATCGATTTAACTTTCTCTCGCGATCAGCAAGAAAAAATCTATGTGCATCATAAGCTGCGTGAGCAAGCAGAACGTTTACGTGCATGGGAAAAACAAGGTGCTGTCATCTATGTATGCGGTAGCATTCAAGGTATGGCAACTGATGTTGATCATGCCCTGATTGATATTCTAGGTGAAGATACAGTTGAGAAAATGCGTAGCGAAGGTCGTTATCGCCGTGATGTTTACTAAGACTGCTCTTTAAGATCGTCATTTAATCTTCCTCAAAAAACCAGACGCCATGTCTGGTTTTTTATATGCGCAGTTCTATATTCAGCTTTTCAATAAAAGTGACTAAACTAGCGACAAGTAAAAAATGTACGATTTAAATGAAAAAAATCTTGTTAATTATATTTGGCACCCTACTCTGCGCGGATGCTACTTGGTTATTGGCACAGGACAAGATAAATCTTGGCATTGTACTCCCGCTAATCATTGGCATTTTTTTTCTCATCTGTAGCTGCTTTTCTGCACCAATTCAAAAGCTTTTAAATCGCTATCCCTACATTAAAGTGCTTTATCGTGTTTGTTGGAATATATTTTGGGTATGGCTATTTAGCTTATTCCTTTTCTTTACCTATCTACATTTCAATAATCATAAAAATAATTCCGTAGCTCAAGTACAAGCAATCGTAGTACTGGGCAGTGGTATTGAAAATGGACAACCCTCACCTACGCTAAAAGCTCGTCTTGATGCGGCAGCTCGGGTGGCAGTCACTCAACCACAAGCGGCCATCATCATGACTGGTGGATTAGGCTTTAATGAAAACATTACTGAAGCGGATGTCATGCAACGCTACATACACACATACCACCCTCAAGTTAGCAATAAAATTTATCAAGAAACCCATAGCACAAGTACTGAGCTAAATTTAATCAATACTAAAGTGATATTAGAACAGTTAGATATTCCGCTAAATGCTCCAATTGCAATTGCTACTAGTGATTTTCACTTACCGCGTGCACAAGCAATTGCAGCAAACATAGGTTATTCAAACATTTACCCTATCAGTGCGCCTACACCACTTTACATACGCTATAACGCATGGCTACGTGAATATTTTGCATTCATTAGTGGCTGGTTGTTAAATGAATACTAAAAAACCGTGTATTTATAGAGATATACACGGTCGAAGATGAAAATTAGTTTAGACGAATGGTTCTAGGCAAGGGTATTTTGATGTTTTCAAACACTTCTGGGCGCTGTTGATAGACCTGATATAAATAATTTTTAATATCGAGTAGCATCTTTTCAGGGGCAACCAAAATATTTTGCCCTTCAGGCGTTAAATCCAAAGAAACAGTAGTATTTTCGCTACGTAAAAACGGGATCACTTTTTCAATAAAATCTTTCAAGCTGATTTCTTGAATCTGGTAATTTGCCCAATTATCTTTAATAAGCAGTCGTGCTAATCCACGGTTTTGCCAAATTGCAAATGAGCGTTGACCTGTAGGTGTTGCGCAAAGTGCCCAACCATCTTGATAAAGCGCAATAACACCACCTTGAGCAACCATATTTTCAATAAATTGCTTATAAGTATCTTGAGGATTGTAATTAGTAGTTTGAGTTTTCGACGCGGCCTTGCGCTGATATGGATTTCTCATAGATCACATACGATATTAAAATTATTATAGAGCGGATTCTATGAAAACTAGAGAGATTAGGCAAGTATTATAAGAGAATATGGTGGGCGCTGACGGGATCGAACCGCCGACATTCTGCTTGTAAGGCAGACGCTCTACCAACTGAGCTAAGCGCCCTGAGGAATAAAAACAACGCTGTTGTTTTTATGACGCAAGACAAACGGATACGAAGTCTTGGTATTTGAAACATCTTAAATCTCAGGAATTTAAGATGTTTTAAGATAAATGGCGCAGCGGACGGGACTCGAACCCGCGACCCCCGGCGTGACAGGCCGGTATTCTAACCAACTGAACTACCGCTGCATCACGATGCTTCTTGCGAAACACAACCTATATCTTAAAAGATATGGTGGGCGCTGACGGGATCGAACCGCCGACATTCTGCTTGTAAGGCAGACGCTCTACCAACTGAGCTAAGCGCCCTTTAAGGGTTACAACTTTTATATTCTTTGAAATGGCGCAGCGGACGGGACTCGAACCCGCGACCCTCGGCGTGACAGGCCGATATTCTAACCAACTGAACTACCGCTGCATCACAAAAAATATGGTGGGCGCTGACGGGATCGAACCGCCGACATTCTGCTTGTAAGGCAGACGCTCTACCAACTGAGCTAAGCGCCCTCAAAAGGTCTATCATGTAAATGGCGCAGCGGACGGGACTCGAACCCGCGACCCCCGGCGTGACAGGCCGGTATTCTAACCAACTGAACTACCGCTGCATTTACACAATGTCGCTATTGTGGCAAACGTATGATTGAGATTTAAAGTGGCGCAGCGGACGGGACTCGAACCCGCGACCCTCGGCGTGACAGGCCGATATTCTAACCAACTGAACTACCGCTGCACTATAAAATCTCAAACAATATGAAAGAAGCTTGGTGGGCGCTGACGGGATCGAACCGCCGACATTCTGCTTGTAAGGCAGACGCTCTACCAACTGAGCTAAGCGCCCTTTCAAAACATGTTCATCGTTTGATGAGGTGCATTATAGAGAATCCTCACCGAGTGTCAAACGCTTTTCTAACTCTTTTCCACTTTTTCTGTTTGAGTGATTAAAAAATAAGTTATATTGCGGAAAAATCAGTATTTTTGTATGTTTTTTAGCTTTAAATTGCACTTTTTTCTACAATTTAATTCCTCTAATTTATACAACATTCACATAATCTTCGATAAAACAGACTAGTAATAAAAATCACAAAACCAATTTAAGCGTATTAATTGTACATTCATTTTTATTAAGCAGCATTTGTTTACTGTAATAAATGATGAACTCAAAATTTTAAGTACATTTAAAACAATTCCATTGCCCCTAAATGCATCTTAAAAGCATTAAATATTTAATTTTCTAGTAAGTAATCAATACAACAAAAGCCCTAAATGGGCTTTTGTCTAAATTAAAATTTGAAGGATCCTTTCTACATAACAGATTACTGACAGTTGCAGGGTCACTAGAATATGTAATGCGTAAATCACAACACAGCTTAAAAGACTGAACTAAATAACTTAACCAAATGATCTCAACTTACTTTTCTGATATATAAACTTTCGCATCAATTGGCACCAAATTAAATAATTCAACAACATCATCGTTTCGCATACGAATACATCCATGCGACATTGGTATTCCCATCGGCTCTGTATCAGGTGTTCCATGTATATAGATATAGCGCTGATAGGTATCGCAGCCCTCTCCTTGATTAAATCCTGCTTCTAAGCCACTTAACCAAAGAATGCGCGACAAAATCCAGTCACGCTCAGGGTATTCGGCTGCCAGTTCGGCATCGTAGACCTCCCCAGTCCACTGGCGTGCTTTAAAAACCGCATTTTTAGGCTCATTCGCACCAAATTTTTCAGCGATTCGATGCCAACCTCGTGGTGTCTTGCCACTATTTTCCTGCTCACCAATACCATTTTTACCTGTCGATATGACATAAAATTTATTGAGTTTTGGCAGACTCAAGGTTTGATCTTTCAGATTGATCAACACATCTGCTTGATCGATTGAATAATCAGACATGTTCTTTCTCTTTTTGTACTGAAGTCGTTGTTTTAGATTGATCGATTTGAATGAATTCTTTGAGTGGTTCTGGTCGTTTCCATAACCAAATACTGACTGCCAACATGGTTAAATTTGTAAAAACTTTGACCAATAAGGGTGCATTGGTAAAAAGCATGAGTATCGCACTAACCAACATCATCACGGATGCAAACCATTTGGCTTTTCTAGGCACGGTGCCATTTTCACGCCAAGCACGCAGTGTAGGACCATATTTAGGATGATTTAACAACCATGCATCCATTTGTGGCCAGCCTTTTGAAGCTGCCCATGCAGCTAGAATTAAGAATACCGTTGTTGGCATACCTGGCAATAAAGCACCTATAAAACCCAATATGACAAAGATGACCACCAAACTTCGCCAAAACAACGTTTTCATACAACAACCCTAAGTTTGCAATTTATGTAGTATAAAGTGTTTTCAAGGTTTATCCGTTGTTATTGTGCATTATTCTCAAGGTTTATCTATGTCTCATCTGATTGATACAACGCCATTGTTTGAGCCTTGGTTAAATTATAAAAATCCACTGGTACGTCAACTCGCCTTTTGTATCGCCAGTCCTGGCATTTTGCAGCACCTACCAAACGAATTATCACTCGTACATTCATTCCAGCTGCCTGCAAGCGGACTATGGCAACAGCATTGGCAACATTACCATCCACGCTTGCTGCAATTGGATAAAAATGTAGATGAACTCGTGGATTTTTTACAGAAATTAAAAAGCACCCGTTTGGGCTTACGTTTTGAAATGTTTATTTGGTTCTGGTTGTTGGATCATCATTATCATCAATATGAGCTGTTGGGACACAGTATTCAAAAAATAGATGGGCCTAGAACTGTCGGTGAACTGGACTTTGTCATTCGTAATACTGAAACTGATGAAATTGAACATTGGGAGGTCGCATTAAAGTATTACCTCGCAGAACGTGATTACACACTTCCCTTTTGGTATGGGTTAAACCGCAGTGATACCCTCAGCCGAAAACTGAATCATTTTAGTCAAAAGCAATTTCAGTTTACAGAGGCTTTAAATGAGCAAATCCAGCAGCGCTATTGCATCTTGAAAGGTCAGCTTTATTTACCACAAAACAATCCGCAAGAACTGCCTGACTGGGTGAATCCACATCGCAGGATTGGTGAATGGGGATACCAAATACCGTCACGAGATCAAAATTTCTATCGCCTGCAACGACATGAATGGATTTGTCCACAACATCGACCGAGTAGTTTAACTGCACAGTGGTGGACAGACGGCTTATATAAACAGGCAGATCAAGAACACTATTATATGTATCGGCAACCACGTTTAATACTTCCCCAAGTTTAAAGTTATAAGCTGAGCTAATTCATTTTTACATTTGTTTACCGAACCACTGTAAAAACCACCTACTGTTTAAATCGGTGTTTTTTTACTCTAAATCACACAACAGAATAATTTATCTTAAAAAAATTATTCATTCATATGGAGAATAAGGTCAATGAATAAAATTTTAGCTGCTTCACTCTTGGTTGCTTTTGTACTGACTGGTTGTAATACAGTAAAAGGCGTTGGAAAGGACGTATCTAAAGCGGGTGATGCTGTAACCAATACAGCTGAAAAAACTTCAGATGAAATTCGCCGTAATTAATTTTACTGCCGAGTAAAAAGAGCCCTATTTTAATAGGGTTTTTTTATATCTAAATTTCCCTTTCATCACATGATTCGCCTATTATATTGCGACATTTTTGATTTCTGTAATTAGCATGACCTCAACAGCAACTCTAGATCTCAGCCTTGAACTATTACGCCAACCTTCGGTTACGCCTATAGACCACACTTGTCAGAACATCATGGCAGATCGCTTAGCCAAGATTGGCTTTAATATCGAAAACATGCGTTTTGACGATGTCGATAATTTATGGGCACGTAAAGGCACTGAATCACCTGTATTCTGCTTTGCGGGTCATACAGACGTGGTTCCGACGGGAAGTTTAGATGCTTGGGGTTCAGACCCGTTTCAACCTGAAATTCGTGATGGCAAACTTTTTGGTCGTGGCAGTGCGGATATGAAAACTGCTTTGGCAGCAATGGTGGTTGCTTCTGAACGTTTTGTTGCTAAACACCCGAATCATAAAGGTTCAATTGCTTTTCTCATCACTTCAGATGAAGAAGGACCTTCAATTAATGGCACGGTTAAAGTTGTTGAAACTTTAGAAGCGCGCAATGAAAAAATGACGTGGTGTTTGGTTGGTGAACCATCAAGTACGAACACTTTAGGTGATATTGTAAAAAATGGCCGTCGTGGTTCATTAAATGCCAATGTGACCATTAAAGGTAAACAAGGCCATGTTGCCTACCCACATCTGGCTGTTAACCCTATTCACACTGCTTCAAAAGCGATTGCAGAACTTTGTGAAACTGTATGGGATAATGGAAACGAATACTTTCCAGCAACCACTTTCCAAATTTCAAACATAAATGCTGGTACTGGGGCAACCAACGTCGTACCAGGTACGATGAATGTTTTATTTAATTTCCGCTATTCAACTGAAGTAACTGCGGAAGAACTGAAAGCACGTACATTAGAAATACTCGATCGCCATGGTGTTGAATATGATATCTCATGGACATTATCTGGTTTACCATTCCTAACGCCAGTTGGTGAATTGGTTAATGCTGCACGTGATGCGATTCGTGAAGTTACTGGCACTGAAACTGAACTTTCCACCAGTGGTGGAACGTCGGATGGCCGCTTCATTGCACCTACAGGGGCACAAGTGCTTGAGCTTGGTGTATTGAATGCGACAATTCATCAAATCAATGAACATGTAAATGTGGAAGAACTTGAACCACTTTCTGAAATTTACGAACAAATTTTAGTGAAGCTTTTGGCTTAATCTACAGCACAGAAAAAAAAAGGAACTCATCAGAGTTCCTTTTTTACATCGATTTTTTATGCAATACCGATACTGGCTTGAATATGAGCCAAATCAGGAATATGAAAAACCTGATCTGCCATACGAACATATTGGAAAATATCAGGATCTGTCCCCGCTTTTTCCTCATCAACCACTTCAGAAATACGCAAACGAATTGTTCGTGGCATTTGATTACACATCAAAGCAAAACGCTGTCCAACATCGTCTCCTTCAATAACCAATGCCACCCCAGTACTTTTTTCAGGGTCATTGACGGTGTAAACAGGCAGTTTCAACTCATGCCATTCAACAAACGGAACTTGAGTCTGACTATCGAGTGCTGACAACACAATGTTCTGCGGCAACAACATGGGTTCTTTGCCATGGCAATCAATGATATATGCATCGATAAAACCCGTTGAAACAGTAATCAGATGTTGCAGCTCTTGCTGATCAATCTTTTCACTTACAACTTTAGATACAGAGTTTTGGCTCATGGATTACCCCTGCTTTTCTGCGATTAATGCTTCAATGTTGGCAAGTAATTCAGCCTCTTGGAATGGTTTACCCATATAGTGAGTCACACCTAAGCTAAATGCGCGTTCACGATGTTTTTCACCGGTACGCGAAGTAATCATAATGATTGGCAAATCGCGATGTATATCATGGTGACGTACCAAGTTGGTTACTTCAAAACCATCCATACGAGGCATTTCAATATCTAGCAACATCAAATCAGGACGGACATTTTCAAGCTGCTCAATTGCATCCACACCATCTTTAGCCGTTACAATGTCATAACCTTGGCGCTCAAGTAGACGAGACGTTACCTTACGTACCGTTACCGAGTCATCGACAATCATAACGAGGCGACGTGCATTACCTTGACGGCTAAGATCACGTTGATCGATTGATTGCTTAATGCGTTGAGTAGTTTGAATCTGACGTGCAATATTTTGACCATCAAGAATCAAACACACCTGGCCATCACCCAAAATCGTTACACCAGCAATGGCACCGACACTGGTAAACTGCTGACCAATTGGTTTAACCACAATTTGCGAGCGTGAACCCACAAGCTGATCTACCAAGAGCGCAATGGTTTGCCCGCTGTTACCTTTGATTAACAGGACTGGCAGTGAATGTGCCACATTGCTTAAACGTGGTACTGGCTGGTTACCTACAAACTCAGATAAATAACGCAGTTTGTAATTAGTATTGTCAATTTTGAAGAAGTCTTCTTTACCATTGAAATAGCCTTCTAGCGCTGACGGTGCAATACGAACAATACGTTCAATTTGTGCAAGTGAAATCGCATATTGCTGATCACCGGCTTTCACCATCAAGGCATCGCTGACCGCTACAGTTGTTGGTACACGAATGGTAAATGTCGTGCCTTTGCCCATTTCTGAGTCTACAGATACATGGCCACCCAACGCTTTAATTTCACTTTGTACAACGTCTAGACCAACACCACGACCTGAAATTTGGGTCACTGCTTGCGCAGTTGAGAAACCTGGATGGAAGATTAATTGTAGAATTTCTTGTTTATCTAAGAATTGGTCTGCTTTGATTAAACCTTGTTTTAAAGCTTTTTCTTTAATCTTCGCTTCATCAATCCCTTTACCATCATCACTGAACGATACCAATACGTCTGTACCTTGACGGCTAATATTCAAGACAATATTACCCACTTCTGGCTTATTCAATGCCAATCGCTCAGCTGTATCTTCTAAACCGTGGTCAATCGCGTTACGTAGCATATGCTCAAACGGAGTCACTAAACGCTCTAGAATGGTACGGTCCAATTCACCTTCTGTATTTTGTACCACCAATTCAGCTGGACGGTTCAAAGTCGAAGATGTTTGTCGCACAATACGCTGTAAACGCGGTAGCAAACGATCAAAAGGCACCAGTCGAGTACGCATTAAGCTTTCTTGAATTTCTGATTGAATACGTGATTGTTGTAATAACAAACCTTCAGCATCACGGATTTTTTCAGACAATGTACTCTTAAAATCGACTAAGTCCGACGCAGATTCTGCAAGTGACTTTGATAATTGGTTAATCGATGAATACTGATCCATTTCCAATGGGTCGAAATCGGCATAACGTGAATTTTCAGAACCGTGCTTGGCAATAATTTGCGACTCAAGCTCACCATCCATTCGACGTAACTGATCAGCAAGACGCTTAATCGCCAATTCCATTTCATTGAGGGTATTCCCCAATTGCCCCAAATCCATCTCAATACGCGAGCGGTTAATCGAGTTCTCACCAGACAAGTCAATCATCTTCTCAACCAAGTCAGCTGAGATACGAATCATTTCATTGCTGTTATCAGTATTACTTGCTTCGGCCCATTCACCTAGCATTGAAGGTGGTTCGACACCATCACCTTGAATAAATTCAAAGCCTTTAGTCACAATACCTTGATCAATTTCAGCAACACGATTTGGCAACTGAGCCGTAACGTCGACATATTGAATGGATTCAAGACTTAATTTAATGCTGTCAAAGTTACTATAATCTTTATTGAAAATAGCTTGTTTTAACCAGCTTAAGGTGGTTTTTAATAAACCATCGTAGGCATTCGAGTTGAAATGATGTACCGCAAATTGTTCAAATGTGGTTTCAACTTGGTAGGCAATCGACGCAACAGGTTCATTTTCAACCATACGTGCGCCACCTTTAATACTGTGGGCTGCACGTTGCAATTGAAGTAATAAGTTACGGTCACTACGTTGCTCAATCCAATGATTCAGCAATTGGGTCGCTTGTTCTAAAATTTCTTCCGATTCTTCAAGGAAGGTTTCTTCCATAACGGCACGAAGGTCATCGTCAACATCTTGTCCATGTTCAGCAACAGCATGTTCTAAGATCTCAACAGCTGAATCTTGAGCAATCTCAATCTCTGATGCAGACAGAGGCTCATCAACAACTTGTTCTGTGTCTACAGTATTGTTATCAGCAAATTGCTCTACAACAGAAATATCATCAACCACCGCGGCAGGTTGATCAAGCTGTTCAGCTGGCGCTTTCACGTCAACATGTGATACCTCACCCGTAGAAATCGATTGGATATTCTGTAAAATATCAATGACCTGATCTGCTGGATAATCAATGGTTTCTTCACGAATCGTTTGAATACGGTCAGCAATATCATCTTGAACCAAACGAATAATCTGAATTAAGCTCGGGCTCACACTGATTTGCTGGCGAATAATCCGTTCATAAATCGACTCTAGCTCATGCGCAATTAACCCCACATGTGATGCTGAAATCATGTTTGCACCACCTTTCAGTGTATGCAAATAACGCATGAGGTTATTCAGCGCCGCTGTATTGCTTTGATCACGTGTCCATGTACTCAGGTCTTGGTCAATACCAACCAATAATTCTTCCGCTTCTTCAATAAAGATATTTAATAAATCTTCATCAAAATCACGGTTAGCAGCATCTGATTGCTTTTGTTGATGATCTTGCTGAACGCGCTGACTTAATAATGCAAAATCAACGCCTTTGATAGCCGTTGAAGTTGAGGTTTGAACATCGTCAACACCATGTATTTCAGTCTGAGTCACTGGTTCTTCAGCTTCAGCTACCTCAACAACATCGGCAGACTTAAGCTTAGCAAACTGTTCAATATCTTGCTGAACATATGCAGTTAATTCAGCTAAGAATTTCTGTATATCTTCACTTAAAACTACACGTTGACCTGCTGCCAATGTGTCAAATAACTGAATGAACTCTTGATGTGCTTGAGCAAATAACTCATATGCATAATCAGCGTGCAGTAATTCAGGCTTTTGAATCAGTGCTTGATATGCAGCATTTAATTCTGTCGTAAAGTCATGAATACCGACTGACGCACGTGTATTGGTATGATCAGCCAATTGCTGTGCTTGCTGACTCAACGTTTCAATATAACTTGGGAATTCTGCGAGTGCGCGTTTATCAAACTCAAATTCGGCATCTAATAATTGATCAATATTTAATTCAATCAACTTAGAAACCAAGCCTTGAGGATTGTCTTCTGACTCTAGATGTTCTTGACTTGCAAAACCATAGTCTTCCCAAGCTTTGTTGAATGTTGCATATATCGATTGTAAGTTATCAGTATTTCCAGCACGTAATACATGTAAATAATCACGAACAAATTCAGCATATTGAATTAACAATGCAGCTTCTTTCGATGATGAAACAATCTCTTCTTGTAGTAATGTTTTAAATAAGTTCTCTACTTTTGAGCTTGCTTCAAAAATTTCATCAATTTGTGCCATCGATGAACTTCCACGCAATGTATGTAACGCGCGGATTAAGCCATTATAGTCCTGTGATTTTGAATCTTCGGTTTGTAAGAACTGATCAATTGTTGATAGATGCTCTTCTGCTTCTTCAATAAAGATCGTCAGGGTTTCAGCAACCAGAGCATCATCAAAGTCATCAGCATTATCTGTTTGTTCCAGTTCATTCACTACTACAATTGTTTCAGGCGCAGGCGCTACTTCAACAGCTTGATCAACAAGCTCTAAACCTGTAACACCATCTTCACTGTTTAAGCTATCTGCTAAACCAAGCAGCTCTTCCAATGCTGGCTCTAGGCTCATATTTTGTTGTAATTGCTGACCTAGTAAAACCAATGGACGCAAGTCTACATCCAATTCTGCGACATTTTTGAAGCGTGGATAAAGTTTGTATTGATAAACGTTTAAAACAGTTTTAGCAAATTTTTGAACTGTAGGTGTTAACTGAACTGAACCCGCAATCACACGATTGAGTGTATCTTCAACCGCCCAAGCCGATTCACCTGCCGATTTCGCCCCGACCATACGACCTGAACCTTTCAGCGTATGGAAATGGCGACGAATAGTCGTGAGGGTTTCTTTATCTTGTGGATTGTCTAGCCAAGTTGTAAATAGACCATCTAATTCAGCGAAGATCTCTTCTATTTCTTCAACAAAAATCTCAAGAATTTCTGCATCTTGATCAAGATAACTATCTTCAGGAAGCGTAGTCGTTTCAACTAAATTTTTTAATATTTCTTTCATAGCTAAGGCTTCTTATGTTTTGCCACCAAGAAGGTTGCTCAAACTTAATTGTAACCATCACGCAAGACTCAACCGTGGGTCAAGTTCATCTTGTCGATGTGTTATCTGTAATCGATGTAGCGTCCTACCCTAAAGTAGGACACCACGATAATGCGCCTGACTTATTCTGGAAGTTTAAAGTCAGATACAGATTCACGTAATGATTCGGCCATATTTGCCAATTCAGATACCGAACGTGCAGTATCAAATGTTGCAGTCGTTGTTTGCGAGGTAATTTCCTGTACAACGTTCATCGTTGTTGCAATATGACCTGCAGAAGCAGACTGAAGTTTTGCAGCATCCGAAATGTTTGCAATCAGTTTTGCAAGGTTACCCGATACAGACTGAATTTCATCAAGTGCAACGCCGGCATCCTTAGATAAGTTCGCACCACGTACAACCTCGGAAGTCGTTTGCTCCATCGAAATTACAGCTTCGTTAGTATCGGTCTGAATGGTTTTTACCAAGCCTTCAATCTGTTTGGTTGCAGATGCAGAACGTTCCGCAAGACGCTGTACTTCATCCGCTACCACGGCGAAACCACGACCAGCTTCACCAGCCATCGATGCCTGAATAGCAGCGTTCAATGCCAAAATGTTTGTTTGGTCGGCAATATCGTTAATCAAGGCTACGATGTTACCAATCTCTTGAGATGACTCACCTAGACGTTTAATACGTTTTGAAGTTTCTTGAATCTGCTCACGAATCGTATCCATACCTTCAATTGAACGGTTTACGACATCTGCACCATTTGCAGCAATTTGTACTGAACGTTCTGCTACCACCGCTGACTCTTCTGCGTTTGAAGATACTTGGTCAATTGACATTGCCATTTCGTTAATCGCAGCAGAGGCACCAGCAATCTCTTGCGCCTGATGCTCAGATGCTTCAGCTAACTGGTTGGTAATACCCTGAGTATTCGCCGTATATTGTGCAACCTCTTGCGATGTTTCAGTAATACGCGATACCAGGTCACGTAATTGATCAATCGCGAAGTTAATCGAATCGGCAATCGCGCCCGTGAAGTCTTCAGATACCGTTGCGTATGAACGTAAGTCACCGTCTGCAAGATCGGCGATCTCGTCAAGTAAACGCAAAATCGCATTTTGGTTACGGTCATATTCTTCTTGTAAACGACCCACACGGTGTTTATCTGACTGACCACGTAAAGAAAGTAATTTGAATACACAGATCAAGAATGCTGTTAATGCAAGAATTAACAATACCGCTGGTAAAATCGTTTTAAGACCAGTATTTGAAGACAATTGGTTTAAGTTTTCTAATAACTTATCTGACTCAGCAAAAATTTGAGAAGACGCTTTACGTACGTTCACAATTTGCGAAGAGTTTTTCAGAATTGTTGCAGCAGCTGATTTAAGTACATCATCGTATTCAGCTTTAATGCCTTCTAAAGACTCACGAAGTTCTGGGCTTTCAATACGTTGTACACCCAACTCAGCACTACCATTTAATTGTGCTTCTAAGTAAGAACCAAATGTTTCAGTATCGGCACTGAAGTCATCTGCAGATTCACGTGAACTGTCTGAACCAGAAAGTACAGAACTGATCGAACGTAAAATACGTTCCGCAATAAACACCTGGTTTTTCGCAATAACCACCTGGTTTGACGGCATGTCTTGACGTGCCATTTGGTCAACCATCAAGTTATATTCAGCCTGAATCCCTGGAATCGTTTCACCGATTGCAATGTTCGTGTCGTATAGCTTGTTAATGATTTTTTGTTGCGACGTAATTAAATCAATACTTTTTGATACTTCAGCCCACTGAGTATCAACTGATTTCAATGCATCAGTATTGGCGTGAATATCTTTAACAGTTTCTAAGTTTTCTTTGAAGCTGTTTTGCGATTCAATCAATTTCTTCATTGAATCTTCAGTACCTGAAGCGGTTGCTTCAGTTGCCTGACGAGAAATCGTTTGCGATAGAAGACGTAATTCACCAAGACTACGTGTTAATTCGTTCCCACGAGGTACACTGTAGAAGAGATAGAATAAGATGAGTGTTGCAAACACCAATGAACCAATCGCACCATAAATAAATGGTTTAGATTTTTCACTGTCCCCAAATACGCGTGATAATTGATCTGTTTGTGACTGCAATTTTGCCAGAAAAGCATTACCGCCTTTACGACTACCCGTGCTTTCACTCGTATTTTTCTTTTTAAGTTTAAAGCCCATTCAGCTTCTCCCCGATTACGCCTTCTTTCGTAGCTGCGCGATAATTAATTTATAAATTTTATAGATGCGTTCATATATTTTGGATTTTGCAGTAAACGACTGAAGAGAAATACATTCCACTGCTGGTTATGCTGGTGGAAATACCCCTGACAATATTCCTGTAAATTACTATCCAACTCATTATGTTTAGAAAAATAGCTTTTCTTATTAAAGTGCTGAATACCCAAAACTTGATCGACGACTAAACCGACATAATGGTCATTATGACTAATACATAAAACTTTCTGAGTAGGTGAAAAACTACTTCTGTGACCTGTTATATATTGTGCAAGGTCGGATACCGAAAGTAAGCGCCCCCGAATATTCGAAAGTCCCAACACCCATGCTTGCGTGTTTGGAACTGGCGTATATTTTGGTGGATAGATCACTTCAGATACTTCACCAAGAGGGGCAACGAAATATTGCCCCATCATCTCAAAAGCAATGCCTGACCATCGGTTTACTTCATTTTCTGTAGAAACATAGTTTTTGTTTCCACGTTTTGCTATTCGAAGTAATTCGATAAATCCATTTGCTGCCATAGAGCGTTATCCTGCATTGAGGTGTTGCTTAATCACATCAATTAATTGTTGTTCATCTACAGGTTTTGTTAGATAGTCACTTGCCCCTTGGCGTTTACCCCAAACACGGTCAGTTGCCTGATCTTTGGTGCTTACAATCACAATTGGAATGTGTTTTGTCGTTGCACCACGTGCGATTTGGCGTGTTGCCTGGAAACCGTTTACCCCTGGCATCACCACATCCATTAACACGAGGTCTGGAAGTTCGGCCTGCGCCATGGTTACACCATCTGCCCCGTTCGAAGCTTCAATGACTTCAAAGCCATGTTTGCCCAAAATTTCCTTAAAACGGAATGTCTCAGTCGGTGAATCATCAACGATTAGGATACGTGCCATGCTTTTCCCCAATAAAAAATCTAATTAAGCTGTTACGTGGTTACGGATTGCATTCAGTAATTCATCTTTACTGAATGGTTTTGTTAAATATTCATCCGACCCCACAACACGGCCTTTTGCTTGATCAAAAAGACCGTCTTTACTTGAAAGCATAATGACTGGAATATTTTGATAATTTTGTGAATTTTTGATTAATGCGCAAGTTTGATAGCCATCAAGACGCGGCATCATAATATCGACAAATACAATATCTGGATTTGCTTCTGCAATTTTTGAAAGCGCTTCAAAACCGTCAACGGCTGTAACCACCTCACAACCTTCACGCTGAAGAAGTGTTTCGGCTGTACGACGGATGGTTTTTGAATCGTCAATGACCATGACTTTTAGATTTTGGAATTTATCGTCCATTTATTGACCCTACCCATTGAGGCTGTACAAACAATTAAGTTAGTAGCTTTATTCTTTACAAGTTGTGAACATTTTAGGACTTACGCACTATTATTTATAGATTCTCTGTGGTAGCAGATGATTTTTATCGAGAATAAAGTCATCAATGAAGTTTTTGATAACTGGTCTAAATAATTTCTTCTGCCAACGATATACATTTTC
>NZ_VOYM01000034.1:0-34986 GCF_013420285.1 Acinetobacter sp. YH01019 | reverse complement strand
AGCGAATCCATTTGGATACAAGATTTGTATTCAATCCATGTTGCAAAGCGACCGAAGCAATTGAAACGTCCGGTGCTTTACAAGCCTGAACGATCTGCTGTTTAAATTCAGCACTGTATGTTCTTCGTTTTTTCGCAAGAGATGCGATGGATGTCTGGTGATTTGTAGTCATAAATTTTAGTCCCCACTTGTTTTTAAGTGGGGACTAAATTAAGGCTTATAGGATGAATTCATAAGGTGTGTTCAGCGGACGCTTACGATTAAACTCAATCAACCACCTGAAGAAAGTAAATTTTGGAACATGATTCATAATGACGACGGGAAGATGTTTGGAGTATTCAGCGCGGTTGAAAAAACGTTTATTTATGATTGGATTGCTGGAAATTCCAAAAATCCTAAGCACAATCTAATAAATAAAGAGTTTGTTAAAAACCTCTTAGAAACGAGTACATTTAGCTATTTGGCCAACCATGAATTGACTGAACTAAAAAAACAAATGGCTAGTAGCACCAATGCAGGGTACAAGATTAATAAGCCTTTAAAATACTTAGCACCACATATGCATCATCAAGAAATTGGATTATGGAGTACCCAGCGTATCGTAGAGAGTTTATTTCCATCTCTAGCACGTCAATAAAATGAATGCTCCAAAAGTTTTATAACTTTTATCCTCAAAAATAACCGCCTTCGGGCGGTTTTTCTTTTATGCGGAAAACGGTGATAAAATACTGAAAATTAATGAGTTTTTAAAGAAGTCTATAAAAAATCAAAAAAATATTTTTTTGCAATTTGTAGACTGTTGAGCTACAAAGTACAGCCAAATGACTGTAATCTTATACATTTGATGGTTTTACAACACATGGGTATTCAAAAGTTCCTGTGTTAGTATCTTTCAATAAGTTTTCCCAGAGTTCATTCTTTTTGTTAATCCAACCATAAACATCTTCATAAAATTCTGCGTTCAATTTCGCTTTTTTAATGTATGACTTATTCATTAAAAATTTAGTCATTAGGCACATAGAATTAAGCTCCACAGGATTACGATCCTTTTCTAAACTAAAGTTGTTTTTGGCTTCTTTTTCATATTTTTTGAGCATAGTTGCTTTTAGAAGTGTAGATTCGAATATTTCCATGGTTAAATCATTTGGAGAGGTTTGATTAGCCAACGCAAAGGTATTTCCATCTATTTGAAGCATTTTGGGTAAAAAACTGGCTTGAATGTTCAATTCTTGTTGAGGGGTGGGTGATGAATTACATCCTGTAGAAAACATTATAGTTGTTAAAACAATAATCACTAACAAATGTGGTTTTTTAAGCATCTGGATAAATTCCTTGTTCAGCTAGAACTTTTAGCATTTTAGGATTGTAATCTTGATTGAAAAGTAATTTGTACATTGTACGGTTGATTTTTTCACCGCCATTTTTCATTTGCAATTTTGCGGCTCCAACCATTACATCACTAATATTAAGATCATCTAATGTGCCTTTGAGCCCAATAAGATCTTGTATAGCGAATGTGGTTCCAAACCTTGTTTTAAATTCATTACTTTTAAACTCAGCAACAACTAAAGCGGCTTCTTTAACAACATTCTTTTTCAGGTACTTCTGGAAGAGAACATACATTCTTGTATGGTAGCCTGTTGTATTTATCAAGTTTTCATTAGCTAAAACATCATGTTCTAAACCAAAACGTATAGCCAATGCATATTCAAGTTTGTTTGTGTTTGCTACATGTTCCCACATGTGAGCTGGCATCATGAAGTTATATGGTTGAACTATTTTACGGTTAAACTCTAAAAGGCAAAATGGCTGCCTAACTGAGCAACTTTCAGTTTTATCAGGATAACCTTCCCAAGCTTTAGCGTTACCCGGAACCGTTTCTGTGTTAGGACCTAATTTATCACTCATATTCTTACTCAAAAGGTCTCATCGGTTTGGACAAATCAAAGGTTTCAATTTTCACATCTGCTGGCTCATAGCCAATCTCATGGATTATTGTTTTGCCATCACTGCCAGTAAAGTCCTCAATTTTTTCGCCATTTGGTAGGGTCAAAACATAAAAATATTCTGATAAAGGAGCTCCATTAATCTCATCCCTAAACTCGAACTGAGCTTTAAATAGATCTGTATTTTCAGTTAAGAAATTGGCAGCAGGACTAGGGGAATAATTATTTTGAATAGAAGAATTATTACCAGCTCCCTGAGCTTTGCCTACCAAACTTTGAGTTGAAAAAAAAGTTGCTCCACACGTAGTTTTATCACCAGCGACAATCATTGCTTTACCATTGATGACAACAAGATGATTGCTTGCGATAGCTGAGACCATTGTTTTGCATTTGGGGCAGAAGTGTTTCATACCTTGTAGGTGAGCAGCTTTACCTTGGATAACAAAAGTACCATCAACCTCAGTTACCACTCCGCCATGTGTAGTTTTATCACCTATTGTTATTGTTGCTTGCATGAAAATAAACTTAATTTAACTAAACAAATTGATAAGTCAGATGTTATCGGCAATGAGCTCTTTCTTGTGATGATCTTTTGTAAATAATAATCTTGAACCGTACCGGGTTTGTCGGAGACTTTTTTATTTAAGTTAGGCCACCTGACCTAACGGGTTAATCTTATCATAGTACATTGCTTCAAAATCAAAAGGTGATACATAACCTAGTGCACTATGTACACGCTTTTTGTTGAACCAATCTACCCAATTTAATGTCGCAAGTTGTACATCCGCTAAACCTTGCCAATCTGCTTTTAAATATTCAATCACCTCTGTTTTGTATAAGCCATTCACCGTTTCAGCCAAAGCATTATCGTATGAATCACCTCTCGTACCGACTGATGCTCGTAAATTTGCTGCTTCTAAACGATTGGTATAGCGAATAGAAAGATATTGAACACCTCTATCTGAATGATGAATCACATTCTTAGGCATACCTCGATCGTGCAATGCTTGCTCCAATGCATCGAGCACCATATCTGTATTCATCCGTGTAGATACTTTCCATCCAACAATTGCTCGTGAGAACACATCAATAACAAATGCGGTATATACCCAGCCTGAATGAGTTTGAATATACGTAAAGTCACCCACCCATAGTTGGTTTGGATGATCAGCACTAAAATTCCGTTTCACTAAATCATCTGCCCGTTTTTGGTCATCTCTGTTACGGGTGGTTTGTTTATTCTTACCACGCCAAACACCTTGTATACCTAGCTTTTGCATCAATCGAGCAACTGTACAACGTGCAATAACATAACCCTTACGTTTCAATTTTTGCCAAACTTTACGTACACCATATCGACCTGAACTTTCTTTCCAGATTCGTTTAATTTGTTCAGCATGATGCTCATCATGTAGATCTCGTTTCGCTCGATGTTCTGGATTGTCAGCGAGATCTAAAGTTCGGTAATAGGTTGAAGCTGCGATCGGTAAAATCCTACAAATCGCATCAACACCATATAAGTCTTTATTATTATGGATGAAATCCACCATTATTTGTGTGGGCGGTCGAGCTCCGCCTGGGCGAAAAAAGCGGCTGCTTTACGTAGAATTTCATTGGCACGCTTTAATTCTTTAATTTCACGTTCCATTTGCTTCATTTTTTCTTGATCAGATATCTGTTGTACTTTAATAGGATTTTGCTGATCTAAATGCTTTTGATGCCAGGCACGAAGTGTTTCAGGAGTACAACCAATCTTAGGCGCAATTGCTGTGATTGCAGCCCAAGTAGAAGGATAATCTTTTTCAGATTCAATCAATAATTGAACCGCTCTTTCTCTGATTTCAGGGGCATATTTTAATTTTGTCATCGGGATAGTCTCTCAGAATATTGACTCTCCGACAAACCCGGTACGGTTCAAACCTACATCAGCGCAAATGATAAAGGTCTAAAGTCCTATAGAGATATAGGGCTTTTTTAATGTCTGAAAGAAAGATATGTTCCCATTTTTTTTTTAAATTATTTTGCTTAGCTTGAATAATCTTCAACTAGTGGGGGCTTTTCCTTTTCCTGTATGTAGATAAAATAGTGTTATGAAAAAACCTTATAGACGGAAGGTTATTCCGAAAACTTCTTGGACAACAGAGCAAGATATATTCTTGATTGAGAATAGTTCACTTGAAATGAGGGAGCTATGTATTAGATTGCCATATACAGAAGATGAAATTTTAAAGCGCAAGGAAATGCTTGGTCTTATACGTAGGGACTTGCAGATGCGTAAATTCATAAGCAAATAAGAATAAAATAAGTAAAATATCTTTAGTTTAGATAAAGATTTTAAGTTTTAATTAACAATAACTTATGTGAAACATAAAATCAGATTGAGAAAAATTGCACAAATTTACAAAAAAATAATTTTGTATGATGTATTTGGTACTTTTGTAGTCTCATTATTTGAGATAGTTTAGTAGAACAATAATACTAAATCGAGCTTCAAAAATGTCTAATCCATTTGAGCTTCAAGTTTTACGCCAGATCTATGATTTCATCATTGAGCGTGACAGCTTCAAAAATTTGAGCCCTCACAATCAAGTCTTGGAGTTTTTCAGAGAAATAAACGAAGGAGATAAGTCTAACGTGGTAGAAATGAGTCCAAATATCATTCATGGTAAATTTGGGTTTGTCTCAAAAATTAATTTAACCTTTGTACCAATGTTCAAAGATAAAGATAAATTTCTAAAATGGGTACATCAACAACTTAATTAATTCTTAATAATTTGATTTTTAATAATATTATTAGTGTATAAAATTATAATACTCATTCGGAGTAAAAGAATGACAATTGTTACCAATGGTGTTGTGAAATGGTTTGATAAGTCAAAAGGTTTTGGATTCATCGCTAGTGATGCAGGCGAAGACTTATTTGCACATTATAGTGAGATTAGAATGACTGGTTATAAAGTTCTAATTGAAGGTCAAAGAGTTCAATTTGAAATATCTCCAGGTAAAAAAGGAAGACAAGCTAGTAATATCCAGCCTGTCTAAATATATATTTAAAACATAAAATCAATTATTCAATATCATTTATGAGTTGCAATGATGAGTAAAAATTTCAAAATTCTTCTTACATTATTTTTAATAAGTGTTATTGCAGTAACAATTTACATTTATGAGGATAAAAAAAGACAAAGAGTTGAGATATTAGAGCGCATATCACAATAAAACGTGAATATATGATTTTAAAATTAGATTTCTGGTGTGATTATGATGCAATTTTTTAAATGTATGTTTGGCATACATGGATTAAGTAAAAAGCATCAATGTATAGATGGTGAAATTGAATACTGTCAAAATTGCTTTAAAATCACTCTTATAAAATAATTGTTAAATAAACATAGGTAAATCTGGGCACTGGTGCTATAGTGTGTTTGATCGAATCCGTAAGCGGAACGGTAGTGTTTGAGTTGTTAATGGAATTGCGTATTCCCTCCAATCTGGTGCTAAAGCATCGAATTCAAACAGTTAACGCATAGCATGAATTCGCATCATACCGATCAAGGGAAGCCTACAGCTATTCGTGGGTTTCCTTAAAATTCTAAAGATACTAATCTGATTTTTATCTATTTTTTCAAGCTACTGTAAATATCATAAGTTTAAATTTTTCTTAAGTGAACAATCTCCAAAATCAAAGTTGGTTTTATTTTTAATACTATTCTGTTTACAAAAGCTCATTATATGAGTCAATAAATGAACATATCTAACGGCTGGACTACTGCTTCAGCAACTAACGGTGATGAAATTCGTGTGAATATTATTCCGTTAAAAAAAATTCAAAGCAATTTGAATGGTAAAACCTTAGTTGAAGTTGCTAAACAAGTTGTCTTAGAATCAGGACAAAAGTTAACTTTAAATATTGATGGTAAATCTTTTTATACTGAACTAAATAAACTATATAAATTGTATTTTTAAACTCTCACTCTTAAACCTGAACAACTTAGAGCTAAAATTTTTTAATTAAATTATTTATAAATTAATTATTTATTTTCTTAATTTTTTCAAGAACTCTAAATTAAATATTATTAAAGGAAATTATTATGTCAAATTTAACTACAGGCACTGTTAAGTGGTTTAACGATACTAAAGGCTTCGGTTTCATCGCGGCTGATAATGGCGAAGAAGTTTTTGCTCATTTTTCTCAAATCATTTCAGGTGGTTTCAAATCACTTGCTGAAGGTCAGCGTGTACAGTTTAGCGTATCAAAAGGTCAACGTGGTTTCCAAGCGAGTGAAATCGTTGGGATTGATGGCTAATACATGGATAATTTATTAAACAAAGTAATGTTAGATGTGGTTGATCAACATGGCGCTGTCTATACACTAGAAGCTATGTGCGAAAAATCATCTGATGAGCCAAATAGTTTTGGTGATTGCGTCCGTTATCTAAATATAGAAGATGAAATAATTAAGCCTAGCTTTGATATGCATTTCTACAGTGATAAAACTGGAAAAATATTTAAGTTATTTTAATTTTTATATGCAATTAAATTAACCTCCTCCGGGAGGTTTTTTATTGGGTGAAATATGGAACTTGATGCCTATAAAAACCTAACTAAAAAGATTCCGCCTAAAAAGAAACCACGTTCCAGGCCACTACCTAAAGCCAGTGAAAAATACTTAGAAGCATTCGAGCGGTTAAAAGAAATATTAGATCGGATGAAAATGAAATATGAAGAATACTTTCATTTCAAAAGTACGAAAAATTGGCGTTTTGACTTGCACCTGATTGAACATCGGATGTTAATTGAAATCGCAACAGGTCCGTGGTCTGGTGGTCGTAAAGGCAATATTGCTACCAAGGCTTGGAGTGTAGATCGTTATGACCATGCTGAAGAATTGGGGTATCGATTTCACAGGTTTGAACTTGCAGATATCAACATATAGATGAAAAACAATCCCTAGAAATGCTCTGCGTACATGCTCGATTCTTTCAGGCATGGTGGAATACGCATAGCCCAACATTGGCCAAACTTAATCCATTACTGGTGAGTATGCTTAACGATAATATGTTCTCTATGAGCAGTGCTATTTCAGACGTGAGCAAAAAATGCGGATTCAAAATGCCACATTATGATTACGACCACATGTTTGAACTACAGACACTTCCGCATGCGAGATACAGATTGCTTAAGTAAAAATAGACCGCCTTCGGGCGGTTTTTTATTAATATGTGATAATTTATGAGATAAAAATAAATATTTGTTTATTAATGAAAAAATAAAATAAGACCAAGATTTTAGTAAAAGTATACAAATTTTGAAATAATTTAATTAAAATAAATTTGTATACTGATTTGTATACTCGCCATATCCTAACCAAGCCTTTTAGATGCAAAAGCATACAACTCTGAAAAGTTTATAACCTATTGTAAATACTAAGGAATACAGCTTGATGCTTAACATTCCAATCCATTCCAAACTAGGTGGATTCTACTTTTTCTACTATGCAATTGTTGGCACATTTATGCCATTTTGGAGCCTGTATTTAGCAGATCAAGGCTTTAATTATCAAGAAATTGGATTGTTATCTTCTATAGCGATAGTGACACGTTTTTTTGCCCCATTTATTTGGGGTTGGATTGCCGATAAATCGGGTAAGCGCATGATGCTGGTACGCATTGCGACATGGATGGAAGCTTGTATTTGGTTTCTGATTTTTATAATTCCAAACAGTTTTCAGTCTGTTGCATTACTCATGCTGGTATTCAGCTTCTTTCAAAATGCCATATTGGCTCAGTTTGAAGGGGTAACTTTATTTTGGTTGGGGGAAAAACGCGCGGCTTTATATGGAAAAGTACGTAAGTGGGGCTCAGTAGGGTTTATTGTTGGCGTATTTGGTATTGGGGCTTTGCTTGAAGTCATTCCAATATCGATGCTACCTATTATGTTGCTTTGTATTGCTTTTTTAGCATTTCTCTGGTCATTTACGATTAAAGAACCGAGTTCGGCACCAAGTTCTCAAAAGCAACTAGAGCCTTTATGGCCAGTTTTGAAACGTCCTGTTGTGGCCAGTTTCTTTATTATTGAATTTTTTCTTTTATTTTCTCATGCACCTTTTTATAGTTTTTATAGTAATTTTTTAAGTCAAGCTGGCTTTAACACAACAATCATTGGTTTGTTGTGGTCTGTTGGTGTTATTGCTGAAATTATTATGTTTGCATACGCAAACCTTTTTCTAAAACACTTTTCGTGGAGAACCTTAGTTACAGCATGCTTAATTCTAACGAGTTTACGTTGGATTGCCGTTGGATTATTCCCAAATAGTTTTATAGCGCAGTTTCTAGCGCAAACTATTCATGCTTTTAGCTTCGGGTTATTTCATATGATTGCGATGCGGATTATTTTTCAAAATTTCGATGCAAATCAACAAGGGCGCGGGCAAGCGCTATACAGTACTATGTGGGGTTTAGGTGTTGCTTTAGGCAGTATTTTGGCAGGTAAATATTGGGATGTTTTGACTGGCGAATGTATTTTTATGATCGCAGGTTTATCCCTTATTCCTGCATTTATCTTTGTTGCGTGTTTACCAAAGGTGATTCAGCAAAATTAAGTTTAGATTATCCAAATGAATGAATATTAACAGTTTGCAAGTATGACTTGATTGCGTCCTAATTGTTTGGCTTGATAAAGTGCTTGATCCGCCTGATTAATCAAGAATTGTAAACTTGGTGCGTCAGGTAGTGTTTCATGTGTAATACCGATACTCACCGTGATATAAAGTTCATTGTTTTGATCGATCTGTATAGGCGTTGTTTCAACAATATTTCGAATACGTTCAGCAATTTTTTGTGCTTCATCTGCCTGAATATTACGCAGTAAAATAACAAATTCTTCACCACCGATACGAGCAAATAAGTCTTCTTCACGTAAGTTTTTTCGAATCGTATTAGCAAACTGCTGAAGGACGACATCACCGACATAATGTCCATATTGATCGTTTAATTTCTTAAAATGGTCAATATCAAGCATGATGATTGAAAATGTAGTTTCAGTTCGATTTTTTAAATAGAGTTCACCCTGTTCAAAGAAAAAACGGCGATTCATTGCATGTGTAAGGCTGTCATGATTTGCTAGATAAAGTACTTCTTTATATAGTTCATGCCGATTTCGGCTAATAATACACAAAATAATAGGTGCAAGAATAAGCATAGCTAAACCAATACGTACCGATATAGCTGTCGATAAATAGGCGTTCGTGGAGTCTGCAAGATAAAAGTGATTTAGGTTGTAGTAGGTCGCTAGAATCACGACTGCATTAATAATCGTTAACGTAAATAATTGATAGGTCAGTGCAGCCCAAATTAATGCTGCTAATGGATATAAAATTGCTCCTGGACCCGGCGAAACTGCTGTGAGAATGACACATAGACCCACACTCATCACTGGTAAAATTTCATTGAAATGATAATCACGATGTCGGCGATTATGTATGATTTGTTTTAACTCTTTCAATTGGGGGAAGGCTAAAATTAATGGAAGCATAATTAAACAGTTGACGATTTCAGTGACCCACCACATCCCGAAATCAATCCAAAGACGTTCTGTCGACATAAATGTATTAGATACATAGGGAACTGTAAAAATTGCAAATGTCGCACCAGCTAGACAACCGCCAACAGCAAAAATTGCAAACATCGTTAGAAAGGTAAAACCTTTATTGTAATTTAAATAATTGATATGAAAGTAACGTATAAAAAAAAGTGATACAGCTGTATTAATTAGATTTGCAAAAGTGAGTATGGTTGTTAGTTGTAAGAAGTTGCCGGTCAATAAATCGGCGAGCATATAACCTGTGAAAGCTCCTAACCAACCTCCTGTGTTACTTAATTGTGGAAAACGTAAAAATAAGGCGAGTAGGACTGCATTGGCAGGCCAAAAAATAGCTAAGTAGGTTAATGGACGACTGAAAATACCAACTAAACAGAATACAAATATAACTACGGCAATAATTGCAAAAGAATAACTTTGATGAGTCGATGGTGGTGTAAGACCGTTCAGATGCAATTTCATTAGCCTTTATATAGCCTAAGTAATTTTGTTAGAAGAATCATTAAGTCTAAATATCATAAACGATTCCACCCACAGAATAATGTATAAATTATGAATAATGTGATGTGGTTCGCGTTTAATTGGTTTTTATGTAGGCAAACGCAGATGTATGGAATTGTATGTAAATAGTCATTAAGAAAAATCATTGTTATGAAAGTGTGATAAACCGAGGAAATGTAAAAAAATATGTTACTTTAGGTACATGATTTATATGACTGATTAAATGTATGAAAAAAGCATATCTGACAGTTTTACTCATGTTGAGTTCATTCGTAGTCATGGCGGCGGATAATAAAAAAACAGAACTGCAAGCTGATAGCAAAAAACAAGTTGAAGCAGTGAATAATTTTAAAGTGACCACTCGATCTGAATTGGTCGGTTTATGGGGGATGGAAATCCCAAATAATCGTAAGTGTATCGAATATTACAATTTCAAAGGTAATAATGATGTTGTGATTAAAAGTGGTGAAGAGTGGTCATCTGGTGTTTATGATTATCAACCAGCTCAAGATCCAAATGCTCAAATTCCAGCGCTCATTTTGCAAGTGAAATATGATAATAATCAGATGGATTGTTCCGGCAATGTGCAGGATCAAACAGGCGAAATTTCGCAATATTTTGTAAAATGGAAAAGTCCCTCAGTTATCAATTTTTGTGCCAACGATCAAGCTGAGCAATGCTTTGCAACTTTACGACGTGTACTGCCTTAAACATAACTTTTTTTTATGTTAAATCACTAAAAAGCCACTCATGAGAGTGGCTTTTTAGTGTTGCGGGAGGAAATTATTTTTCCTCATGTCCTTCAATTTTTTTCAGCAAATGTTTTTCAAGGTAATGAATATCCATTGCTTGTTCACAGAAGTTTTTATCTTCAAGGATTAAATCTTTGTGAAGTGGGATATTGGTTTTCACACCTGTCAAAATGATTTCTTCTAAAGCTTGTTTCATTCGTGCAATAGATGCGTCACGGTCTTTACCATGTGCAATGAGTTTAGCAATCATGGAGTCATAGTAAGGAGGAATGCTATAGCCTTGATAAATGTGAGAATCAAGACGAATACCTGCGCCACCTGGTGCATAGAAGTGATCAATTTTACCCGGAGACGGCATAAATGTTGAAGGGTCTTCTGCGTTAATACGACATTCCATGGCATGACCACTGAGCGTGATGTCTTCTTGTTGAAGATTTAAACCAAGGCCAGCAGCAATACGAAGCTGTTGCTCAATGATATCAACACCTGTCACCATTTCGGTTACAGGATGTTCTACTTGAACACGTGTATTCATTTCAATAAAGAAGAATTCGCCATCTTCAAATAAGAACTCAAACGTACCCGCACCACGATATTGCATCAATTTACAAGCATTCACACATGCTTCTAAGATGTCAGCACGTGCTTGTTCTGGTAGGCCAGGAGCAGGTGCTTCTTCTAGTACTTTTTGATGGCGACGTTGCAAAGAACAGTCACGATCATACAAGTGAATTGCATGACCATTACCATCTGCTAATACTTGTACTTCTACGTGACGAGGTTTTTGCAGGAAACGTTCCATATATACGGTGTCGTCACCAAACCACATTTCAGCATCACGCTGCGCAGCTTGAACAGATTCGAGTAGGGTGTCTACACGCTCAACAATACGCATACCACGACCACCACCGCCTGAAGCAGCTTTAACGATCAATGGGAAGCCAATTTCTTTGGCTTCTGCTAAGGCATTATGGATGGTAACCGCATGGTCACAGCCCGGAACTGTAGGTACGCCTGCTTTTTTCATTGCAATAATGGCAGAAACTTTGTTCCCCATTAAGCGAATATGTTCAGGGCGTGGACCGATAAAGATGAAACCTGAGTTTTCAACAATTTCGGCAAATTCAGCATTTTCTGATAAGAAGCCATAGCCTGGGTGGATGGCATCTGCACCAGTAATTTCAGCAGCTGTAATGAGTGCTGGAATATTTAAATAACTTTCGCTGCTGGCACCAGGTCCAATACACACTGCTTCATCACAAAAGCGTAAGTGCATTAGGTCTTTGTCGGCATCGGAATAAACCCCAACGGTTTTAATTCCTAAAGTTTTGCAAGCACGAGTGATGCGCAAGGCAATTTCACCACGGTTTGCAATTAAAACTTTTTGCAACATTATGATTCCCCGTGGTCTTAAGCGCGATAGCGGAATAATGGTTGACCGAATTGGATCACTTCGCCATTTTTAACCAAAATCTCTTCAATCACACCGCTTTGAGTTGCTTCAATTGGGTTCATGATTTTCATTGCTTCAATAATACCAAGTGTTTCACCAGCCGAAACAGTCTGACCCACTTTAACAAATGGTGCTTCACCTGGGTTTGGTGCTGCATAGAACACACCAACCATTGGAGATGTTTCAACAGCACCACGTGGAGAGCGAGCAACTGGTGCTTCAGCAGCAGGAGCAGGCATTGCAGGAACAGCTGCTGCAACCACTGGATTACGACGAGTTAATGCGATTGATTGATCGCCTTCTTTAACTTCGATCGCCTGTAAGTCAGATTCAATCATCAAGTCGATGAGTTTCTTGATTTTACGGATATCCATGAACAGTATTCCTAATTAAGATTGAGAAGTTGGTTGAATTTTTTCGATGGCGAAGTCTAATGCGGCAGCGTATCCTTTTGCGCCTAAACCACAAATAACGCCAACGGCTTTATCAGAAAGATAGGAGTGATGTCTAAATGCTTCACGGGCATGGACATTAGATAAATGTACTTCGATAAATGGAATGGCAACGCCAAGAAGGGCATCACGTACTGCAACAGACGTATGTGTTAACGCCGCAGGATTGATAATGATGAATTGAACGCCTTCTTGTTGCGCTTGATGAATTCGGTCGACAATAGCGCCTTCCCAGTTGCTTTGGAAAGTATCGAGAGAAATGGATGCATTTTGAGCTTGTGAAATTAGTTTCTGGTTAATATCGTCTAAAGTGAGATACCCATAAACTTCCGGTTCACGTTTTCCCAGTAAGTTGAGATTCGGTCCATGAATGACCAAAATGGTCGAGCTCATTCAGCTTGCTCCAATAAAAATTTGCAAATTTACTTTGCAAGATGTCTGCAAAGTTTGCTCATTATGGCATAAATTTCCACATTTTTTTTATAATTTCTTTGAATTGACGTGAAAGGCATACACCGAGAATGGGCAATATAATGCAAACTTTGCAAAGAATTGGCAATGTTAAAAGATTACATTTTTATCATGATATTGTAGAACATTATTTTAAACCCAATTGGCTAAAACTGTTCATATCTTTTATGTAACGCTCAGTATATCTTCTTTTTAATGCCACAAAATCCTGTATTGAAAGCAAAAAAATAGCTTGATCTCGATTACTTAACGAATTACTGCTTTGAACATAATTTTTTGCTCAATTATATCGCTATTATGAATGCTCGATTTAACAGTTAAACCTATTGCTTAAAGGCAATTTCATTTTGATTGTCACTTAGCCTGAGCTGGTATTTGTTAAGTTTATTTAACTCAACTTTTTTATTTTTCTTTATTTATAATATTTATATAAAACAATTAATTGTGCCTGTTTTTTTGTGTAAAATAGCTTTGGAAGTCACATTGTGGAATTATGAATAAAGCTTTATGTGCTGTGAATGTATGAAATTGGGATTTGATTGATTTTTCATTTCAAGGTTGATTTCGGATTACATTAAACTAAGTAATTAGATAAACGTATGAAGGCTAAATATAAGCGTTACAAGCTATAGTGATCGGCAAGCTAAAGTAGGGATACATTACTGTAATCAGCATTTGTCTAATGTCATCAATATTTTTTAAAATGTTATAAAGTTGAATTGACCATTCTGCTCATATTTTTCGAATTTAAGCTTATCGCAACAAAAAAGATTCAGTTCCCAAATTGGCAGAAGTCATATGGCAGTTCGAATTTAAAGTGCTCATATAGGCTGAATGATTGGGCTTAAGCGTAAATGTAAGGATGGTGAATCTTTCATTTTAAGTTATCTTCAGAAGTTTTGATTATTAGAACTAAGAGGTGATTAGGCTTTCGGATTGTGATTTTATAATCTGGCACCAAATAAATTTTTTCGCTTTACGATTTCGCTATACAATGCATTATTCAATTTACCTCTGAGCTTAAATATGGCCAAAAATGCACAAAATTCATCACCTTTAGCTGAACTCATTGCTGAGCAAAAGTTGCTTTGCGAGGAAGTGGGATCAGCTTATATCGAAGTGAGTGGAGATGATGTTGTCGCAGTTGCTGTTCACACTTTAAATAAAGACCCAATAGTTGGGATTCGTAAACCTGCTGAAGGTGAAGAAAATGTAAGTTGGTACATTTATGGTGGTGAGCTTGAAGGTGCGGATAACTTTGAAACGATGACTGTTCGTAAGATGCAAGACATTTGTCCAGAAGTGCTGCCTTATTTAGCATTAGATGTCGGTTATCGTTTTATGATTGATGCCGATGACTATGAAGATATTTGGAAAGAAGGCGAAGAGGCTTAATTATATGCATTCAAGGATGATGTATAAAGCTTCTTCTATTCTTCTTGTATGTTTTAGCTTCATGCAGGGAGCGACGCATGCGAATGAATCGGTGCTACAGCCGATTCGACTTTTATCTCAAGCTGATTTTGATCACCAAATTGAACTTTATACGTCTCAAATTAATGAGACAAAGCTAATACTTGATGCTGAGGATTCGACGGCAAGTCCTGAGCAACAAACTAAAGCATTTTGCACACGTTTGCATGCATACCAACGCATTTTAGAAATTTCTCAAGAGAATGCTGCATTGAATATGGCTGGAATTATGCAAATGGTTGCTGAGCGTTACTTGCAACAGCAACAAGAAAGTATGCAATCATCAGGTTTAAATGAAAGTGCATTTTGTTCGACTGAATCAGTTAAATGACCATTTAAGCCATTTGTATTGTGATAAATGAAGCATTCAGTCATAGGATGCTTTTTTATATGTTGAATAAAATTAAACCTAGCACTTGGGTATATAAATTTTAAGAAAATGTTATAGAAATATTGAACTGAAAATGAAGATTGTCAGAAAATGATATGAAAAGTGCTTAAAATGACAACTGTATCACATTATTATGTTTCTGTTAGAACGTAAACACATAACAAACATCCCTGGTCCTGTTATGTGGCTAAGTTCTAATACATCAACTTGTTGATGTCGTTCTCTTTTGGCCACTGAATAAGTGGCTATTTTTTTTATCTAAATTTAGTATTTTGATAAAATGTAACCCCATAATAAGCACATATTTAGCATCGTAATTCTTTATTTGTCTTTACATAATCATTGATGGATAAATAGACAAAATAAGTCAGTATGATAAGATGATTGAACACATTTCGATGTTAGAGGAGTGGTTGAATGACAGCTTATACTTCAGTGATGAAAGCAAGTAAATTTGAGGATGATTTAATTCCGAATCTTGCGATTCATGCATTTCGCCATGCTTTTGAACAAGCAAGTGCTTCTTCGACTGTGGTTTATGTAAAAGGTCAGCAATTAGTTCAGCGTTCGCAAAATGGCCAAGAAATTCAGCTTAAAGATGTATCTTCTGATTTCGTTCAAATAGACGGTCTTCCACTCAGATTAAAACGAAAAAAGAAATGTGAGGAAACGATCTAATACCATGCCTCCACAACCACGTATTCGGATGTTTGCAGGCCCTAATGGATCGGGTAAAAGTACCGTTAAAGAATATTTGTTGCCCCATCATATTGGGGCTTATTTAAATGCAGACGAACTAGAGTCTGAACTGAATAAAACCAAACAACTCAATTTGATTAATTATCATCCTGCTTTAAAAGCGGTGGATTTAGTTGAGTTCTTAAAAACAACAAAGCGCCCATTTCAAGGCAATTTTATACCTTTATTGGTTAGTCAACCGATTATTCTTGATCCATGGAAAATTGAATTCCAAGCGGATCAAATTGATTCATATTTATGCGCCAGAATTATCGATTATATTCGTCTCCAATTTTTAGAATTAAAAATCAGTTTCACTTTTGAAACAGTCATGTCACATATCTCTAAAGTTGAATTTTTGCGCGAGGCGAAACGGAAGGGGTTTAAGACCTACTTATATTATGTATCCACGATTGACCCAGTTATTAATATTTCAAGAGTACAATATCGGGTGCAAAATGGCGGACATGATGTGCCAGAACTAAAAATAAGAGAACGCTATTATCGAAGTATGGATTTGCTTATGCAGGCTGTTGAAGCGACGGATCGTAGTTATCTTTTTGATAATTCAGCAGATGGTCAACAGGCATCTTTCATTGCTGAGATAGAACAAGCTGAAATATTAAAAATGAACCAAGGTTTACATCGAATGCCATGGTGGTTTGTAGAAAAAGTATTGAAAGAGTTTGAAGCTGAATAATTTAAATGACAATAAGTGCGTAACAAATCAGGAATAAAAATGACAAGTCAGAACAATCGTGCTGCTTTACCCACAACAACGCAAGCGCAAGAAGAAGTTGCTCATTTAGAACAACAATTGCCAGAGCAGCAGCAAAAGCAAGAAAATTTCAGCAGTGCGGATTGGGGTTCTGGAATAGATATTTCACAAATCATTGAACTTGGATCTGACGTTATAGAATGGGTGGGTGATACTTTGAGTGACATTAATATTGATTTATAAATGAAATTTGATTAATAAAACTTAATAATATTATATGCTTGTTAGAAATATCCCGAGGATATATTCCTTGATTTTTCAATTTAATGAAGAACGTCTTAATAAAGGCTGCATTCATTCGAATTAATTTTTTAATAAAATTATTATAGAAGAAGACTTGCAACTTCTCTCAAATAACATATTATAAAAACATATATTGTTGTTGATGGATTGGGCATCTGTATGCATCCTTTTATGATGGCATTTCTAGGTGGAGCTTTACTTGGCCTGGCGGTGGTGGGCTATTTATATGTGCATGGTCGTATTGCGGGCATAAGTGGTTTAATTGCACAAGTTTTAAACCCTGCCACAATTTTTAAAACACCTGCAGTTTGGTTCTTATCAGGTCTGATTCTCGTTCCATTTATTTATAAACAGCTTACAACACCTACAATACAGCTTGATGCAAACCCATGGATGATGATTGTTGCTGGCTTATTAGTAGGTTTTGGTACACGTTTGGGTTCAGGCTGTACCAGTGGGCATGGCATATGTGGGATCAGCCGATTATCAAAACGTTCGATCGTTGCAACTCTAACGTTTATGTTAGCAGGTGTTGTAACTGTCTATATGATTCGCCATGTGATTGGAGTTGCAGCATGAAAAACTTACTTGCTTTTATCTTTGGTGGTTTGTTTTCAGTAGGCTTGATATTTTCAGGTATGTCCAATCCTGAAAAGGTGTTAAGTTTTCTTGATATATTTGGAAGTTGGGACGCCAGTTTAGCATTTGTGATGATGGGTGCGATTGCAGTTGCATTTATACCATTTCAATTGGCTGTAAGAAAATCCACACCTAAAACTATAGATGGTTATCCTATAAATTTACCAAAAAACAAACAGATAGACTCAAAATTGATTGTGGGAAGCTTACTATTTGGTATTGGTTGGGGAATCGCAGGAATTTGTCCTGCTCCAGCATTTACACTTATTGGCCTGGGTCACTACGAATCATTGTATTTTATCTTGGCAATGTTAGCCGGTGTAAGGTTGCATCATAAAATAATGAGAGTGAATTAATGACGATGAATGCAATTGTTCAAGATTTTTTTGATAAAAATACCAATACTTTTAGTTATGTAGTCGCTGATCCGGCCACTAAAAAATGTGCGATTATTGATAGTGTTTTAGACTATGACGCAGCTTCAGCCACAACACAAACATATAATGCGGATAAAATTGTCCAATATGTTTTAGAAAATAGCCTAAGCGTGGAATGGATTCTTGAAACACATGTACATGCTGACCATTTTACAGCTTCACAATATTTAAAGGCTAAATTGGGTGGCAAAGTAGCAATAAGTCATAATATTACGATCGTACAGGAAACATTTAGTGCAATTTATAATTTTGATGTGAAATATTTTAATTCACATCAATCTTTTGACTATTTATTTGATGATCATGAAACGTTTAATATCGGAGCGTTAGAGGCTTATAATATTCCTACGCCGGGACATACACCTGCTTGTTTGAGTTATGTCATTGCTAATGAAGCAGTATTTGTCGGTGATACCTTATTCATGCCTGACTATGGTACAGCCCGTTGTGATTTTCCTAAGGGAAGCGCATCAACACTGTATGATTCTGTTCAAAAGTTATATCAGTTAGCCGATGATACAAAAATATATTTATGCCACGATTACTTGCCAGAAGGGCGGAGCAAATTTTGTAGTATCAGCAGTATTGCAGAACAAAAGTCAAGAAATATACATATCAATACACAGACAGATAAACAGGCATTCGTAGAAATGAGGAACCAGCGAGATGCTAGATTAGCTATGCCAAAATTAATACTACCAGCAATACAAATTAATATGGATGCTGGAAAGTTTCCTGAACCTGAGTCCAACGGGGTTCGTTACTTAAAATTGCCGCTGAACTATTTTTAAAAATATCTATCGTTCGAAACGCAGCTCAAGCTGCGTTTTTTAAATTTTAAATTTTAAATTTTAAATTTTAAATGATTTATAACTTTTTTAAATAGCCTAAGCAAATTATTCTAAATAAAATAGCCTAAGCAAATATACATAAAATTTTGTCAATTGATTTAATACCGAAACAAATACAAAATTAGCTTAACTAAATAAAGTAATGAACAATGATCCTTAACTACGAGATTCATCAAAATAGCCAAAGTTCACAAATACCACTAGTTTTCATTCATGGGTTATTTGGGAGTTTAAGTAACTTAGGCATGTTAGCCAGAGCATTTCAAAAATCACATAGTGTTGTACAAATAGATTTGCGCAATCATGGGCATTCTGCCCATGACAAAGAAATGAATTACTTCGACATGGCAAATGATGTACTTGAAACGCTCGATTATTTAAATATTAAAAAATTTTCCGTGGTTGGACATTCAATGGGAGGGAAAGTTGCAATGCAACTAGCATTGAGTAGCGATCGCGTTGAACAGTTAGCTGTACTGGATATTGCACCATTTGCATATAAGGAACGGCATCACGATGAGATATTTCAAGCATTATTTGCAGTAGAACAAGCCAACATTGAAACACGCCAGCAAGCCATAGAAATTATGCGTGAATATATATCGGCAGAAATGGTTATTCAGTTTTTATTAAAATCATTTAGTAAAGGGAAATGGCTGTTTAATATTGATGCCTTATACAACCATTATCAAGATATTACAGATTGGCCGAATAGTGAAACTGCTTGGCAAAATGAAGCACTATTTTTAAAAGGAAGTTTATCTCCATATATCTCCAAACCTGAACACATGGAAGCATTGGCTAAACAATTTCCACATGTAGAAGTGATAACGGTTGAAGGTGCTGGGCATTGGTTACATGCAGAAAAAACGCAACAAGTATTAGATCAACTGCAAAAATATATTGTGTAATTAATAAAAAAGCCCTCATTTATTTTGAGGGCTTTTTAAATTAAAACTCAGGGTTCGATATTTATATTACTGGCCTGAAGTTGTCCTTCAGATGTTAAAAGAGCCGCCATTTCTGCAGTCTTTTTTAAGCCTGGCATACGATATTCGGTATGACCATAGTCTTGAATTGATTTCCAACGACCACCCCAAGTTAATCCAACTGATTCAGCAGCCTGCCCATAAAGTTGATAACCGCGCATTGCCCAAGGGTCGCGTTCTGAAATAACTACTTTTCCATTTCGTTTAAATGCAACATCAGCGGCTAAACCAAATTGGTGATAACTTTGAAAACCACGTGCACGTGTTGTATTTTTATTGGTAGCTAAATTATTTTGACGTTCTGGGCTACGATAGCCTTCGAGTAGTACCATCTCATAGCCATGTTGCTCACGCATAATTTTGAAAACCATGAGTAAGCGCTGCTTATAACGTGGATTCATTTTATGCCACTTACGATCGGCAGAAGGTACATCTGTTGAATATGAATGAGTGTGAATATCTTGAACTTCAGGATTAAAGCTACTCGCTATAATAGAGGCTTGTTCTACAGCCGCTTCTTCAGCAAGCGCTTCTTGTACAAGATATTCTTCTACTTCAGGAGGAGCATCCAGCATTTGTCCTTCAAGCATGGCATAAATTTGAGGATCCGCTTTACGTAAATAGTCAGCTTCAACTTTGCTTGCAGTAATTGGACGTGTAAATGCAAATAAAACGATACTAGAAAAAAGTAATAATCCTGCGAATAAAATCCACCACTGCTGTAAATGCCAATGCGATTGAATTTGGTTTGGTGCAGCTGCGTAATTAAACTCATAAGCAAATTTTCGGGCATGTTGTATCTGTTTTTTACTTTGTGGAATTAAACCAAGGAAAAATTCTTTGACCTGATTACGGACTTCATAAGAAAAACAAAGCACTGTCACCAGTGCTAATGTTAGAAAGCTACCAATCAAGAAAATAATCATGGCGCACTTATAGCTACAGCTGGTGTACTCACTTCTTTCACTCTTTTTGTCACCGAAATTTGTGTGCCGCCCATTGGTTCTTCAAAATGTTCCACTTCTGTAGGCTTGCTTGATTCCGCTGGTTTAACCGTTTTCACTGGAGTAGCTTTTGCTTGAACAGGAGGCTGTATGTTTGTTTTTGCTTTAACTGTGGTTGGTGCTACTGGATGTTTTTGAGTTTCGACATGCGTGCTTGGTGCTTTCTTATTTAACTGTGTGATATCAAAGGGTGATCCTGAATTTTGCACATTCTGACTTTGATTTTTGGCTTTTTCATGAGTTGGATGACTGAAAACTGCAAGATCATTTGAATATAAGTCATCCTCATCTTTATCATCTAATGGTTCAGTTTTAACTTTAGATTGAGATGAATCTTCATTAGAACGGGTATTCTGTATTTCCGTTTCATTATTTAAAGCATTTTGTGCTTGCAAACGATCATTACTTTCAGCTTTATTCACTGAATTTACTGTTTATTTTGCCCCGTCAGCAGCTTCTTCATCAGAAAAAAGATAAATATATGCCAGGCCAATCACAATGATCAAAGCGATACCGACTAAAAATCCAATTGCTGCATGCACCATTGGAGGTAAATTATTTTTTTGCGTAGATTGTAAAATTCTTACGTTATTCGATTTTTCGTTTGCCATGTCATCATTTTCTTATGGTAAATGAATAGTGATATAAGCCTGTTCAGATGGCGCTGTAATAACATTTTGGTATTGCGATAATGCTTTGGTGTTTTGGTTCGATAGCATATATTTCAATCCACCAAAGGCCAAGACTGCAAACAATGCCCAAAAAATTAAAATCCAAAAGAAGGGTAATTCACGATGAATAATATTCTTAATTTGATCCGGTAAAGCAGCAAAAGGTGAAAATGCTTTTTTGCCTTTCATATAATCAATTTCGTCACCAACTCGAGCGACCAAAGAGTTCAACATTTCTATCGATTCAAGTCGGTATTTACCATGAAAACCAAGCAACATGCAGTAGTGATAAACTTCAAGTGCCGCCAGTCTTGATTTATCTTTTGCTCTAATTTGTTCTAAATTTTCAAAAAAACGATAGCCAGCAAGTTGAGAACCAAACAAACTTAGCTGTAGTGGATTCATCATCCAGTTATTTTGCAAATCAAAAAAACGTGGATCTTGTTGTGTAACAATTGTTTCATCAATTAGTGCACAAAATGCATATTTAGAATCGGTGATATCTTCATTACTGAATTGAAGCTTTCGTGCCTGACTTTCAAAACGATTCAGCAAATCCATAACCTTATTTCTGAAGTTCTCTGGATTTGAAGGTACATATTGATTTTTTAAAAGAAAAACAATGTAAAAGCCATCATGGAGCAAATCAACTAAATTGCTAGAACTATTTAATTTCGGTTCAGCTGTCTGTTTCAAAGAACCTTGACCAATTTGACCATCATCAAATAAAGATGGAGCATTATTTGAAATATTCATCATGTTTCCTTAACCGTTCATTACTGCAATTAATTCAATAGAAATATCTTGGAAGCCAGCTGGCATGTAGACACAAATTGATTCGGAATCAATCATGCGTTGATAAAGGTCGTTATTTGGCTCAACTTCAAAATAATTCACACCCGAGCGAACAGGAATTGCAGTAGGAACTTGCATCATATGCTGCAATGGTACGGCAGGAAGCGCTGCCATGACGCGTTGTTCTACATCCACTGTATTACCAACTTTAAAGCGTAGCGGCACATAAGAAATAATGTCATGTGTAGGCATTACACTACTAGATACTGCTAGATATAAACGTGAATCACGCGTGATTTTGTCACTTTCTAGGCTACCCACCCAATAAGAAGGTCGAGTTTCCTTCAAACTAATACTGATATAGCGATTTGAGATTATCGTATCCAGTAGGTCACGTAAAATCACATCAAGTTGGGCAAAACTTTCTTGTAAATTATGGTGTTGATATTGTGGCAAGTGATCAACGTCATACGCTGTAGAAAATGTCAGAAGTGAACCTGTTAAACGCAGCAATTCAAAATACAGACGTTCCGGATGAATCGTAGGGTATTGGAGTAAATGATTTAATGTTGCATGTGCCGTATTTAACGCATTTACAAGCCAAAATGACACAATATCACCAGAACGAAACTCAATGAGCTTTTGTTCATTTTCACGATTATTAGACTGGATGGTTTTAATTTTTGCTTTAATAATTAAAGAATAAATAAAATTAAAATACATAACATTTCTCTATAAAAAGTACCGTAACAATTAGATAAAAATATTAGTAGCTTATCGTATAAATTCAGGTTAAAACATAATGAGCAGTTTCAGGTATGCACTTCATATCGGCTGTGAACCGTGACGTTTCCTAATTAAAGAATGTTGTCGTTTTTATAGAATTAGGAAAGGTTGCTGATAAAAGTTCTGCATATATTTGTAGCATTAGAACAATGTAATTATGGATAAGATCGGGAGCAATGAATGCTTGGCAATATGATGTTTAAACCGCTTTTAATTAGCAGCATGATTGAACATGCGGGTCGTTACCATGCAGATAGTTTGGTAATTTCGAAGAATACCGATACCACAATTACGGAAACCACTTGGGGCAAAGTTCATGAAAACTCTAAGCGCTTTGCAAATGTTTTAGCATCATTTGGTTTAGATCTTAGTGATCGTATTGCAACCATTGCATGGAATAATCACCGCCATTTAGAGTCTTGGTATGCCATTTCAGGCAGTGGTTACGTCTGTCATACTATTAATCCACGTTTGTTCCCAGAACAACTTATTTTTATTATTAATGACGCATCTGATCGCGTCATTTTATTTGATAAAACTTTTTTACCTCTAGTTAAAGCGGTTAAACCACTTTTAAAATCGGTTGAACACTATATTTGTTTAGATGCTGTTGATGAAGCAATTTCACAGGATTTTCCTGAAATTAAGTTTTATGATGAGTTAATCGCGCAACAAAATGCTAACTTTGATTGGCCTGAACTTGATGAATTGTCTGCAAGTTCATTGTGTTATACCTCAGGTACTACAGGTAATCCGAAAGGTGTTCTCTATAGTCACCGTTCAACCGTACTGCACAGTTATGCCATTAGTATGCCAGACTCACTGAATGTTTCTGCACGCGATATTATGATGCCTGTTGTGCCAATGTTCCATGTAAATGCATGGGGTACCCCTTATGCCGCGGCTATGGTGGGCTGTACCTTGGTATTGCCTGGTCCAGGCCTTGATGGTGCAAGCCTGACTCAAATGATTGATCAATATAAAGTCTCAGTGGCTTTAGGTGTGCCAACAATTTGGCAAGGTTTGATTAATGCAGCGCAGCAAGCTGGAAGTAAACTTGAAAGCTTAACGCGAAATGTTGTTGGCGGCTCAGCTTGTCCACCGGCAATGCTAAAAGTATTTAAAGAGCAATTTGGCTGTGAAACCATTCATGCTTGGGGAATGACCGAAACTAGTCCACTGGGTTCAGCAAACCAATTTAAAGCGAAACATCAACATTTATCTGATGAAGAAAAACTTCAATTACGTCTTTCACAAGGTCGTCCACCATTTGGTGTCGATTTACGCATTACCGATGAAGAAAATGGCACCAATGAAGTCACTCGTGATGGCGAAACAACGGGTAACTTACAAATCCAAGGTCATTGGATTATCAACAATTACTTTGGAAAAACCGAGTCTGCATTAACTTCAGATGGTTGGTTCGATACGGGTGATATTGCAACCCTAAACGAAGATGGTTTCTTGAAAATTAGTGATCGTTCTAAAGATTTGATTAAGTCAGGCGGTGAGTGGATATCATCTGTTGATTTAGAAAACTTAGCGATGGGACACCCAAAAATTGCAATGGCGGCTGTGATTGCTGCGACACATCCAAAATGGGATGAACGTCCAATTTTAATTGCGATTAAAAAGCCAGATGTCGATTTATCTGATACTGAAATTTTGGATTACTATGCCGATAAAGTAGCGAAATGGCAGGTGCCAGACAAAGTCATTTTTGTGGATGCAATTCCCCTTAGTGGCACAGGAAAAATGCTGAAAAAGGATTTACGTGAACAGTTTGGTTCTGTACTCATGGACAGCTAATTGAGCAATAAGTTTCAACGAGACCGTAATATTGAGTCAATATTACGGTCTTTTTTATGCACAATCCTTAGATCGGTTTCTTTAATTTTTTATCCGGCAAAGATACAATTGATAATTTATTCTTGAAATACTAATAAAAATTCTTCAATCAATTAAGTACGAGATAAACTCGCATTCAATCTAGGATGCGCGTACATTTGAAAGGCTTTGACTTTTTTTAAATATATATGTTTCCCACTTGGATTTTATTTACTTTAATGGCTGCCTTTATGCAGTCTTGGCGTAATGCTTTTCAAAAGCAATTAAGTACAACGGTCGATGTGTATGGCGTAACTTTAGCGCGCTTTATATTTGGATTACCTCTTGCTGGATTATATTTATATTTTTTATATCAACAGCAACCTATTTCAGTTGAAACATCATTTACGACTCAATTTTGGATTTATATTGTTATAGCAGGGTTAAGCCAAATTTTGGCAACCATATTAATGGTTTTGCTATTTAAACAAAAAAATTATGCTATTGGTGTTGGACTTGCGAAAAGTGAAGCGATTCTTGCGGCAATAGTGGGTGTAATTTTTCTCGCAGAGCATTTAAGTTTAATGGGCTGGGGTGGTGTGGCTATTGGTGGTCTTGCCGTATTTTTACTCAGCAAAGGCAATCAAAAACAGAAACTCTCTATTTCAACTTTATGTATTGGTATTGGCAGTGGTTTAAGTTTTGCCGTGACATCCTTATTGGTACGTGAAGCAAGTTTAGAATTATCAACACTACCTGTTATTCAACGTGCAGCATGGGTATTACTTAGTGTTATTGGTTTTCAATGCTTTATTATGTTGCTTTATTTGAGTATTTTTAGCCGATCAACCTTAGTTGCTATGTGGCAACGCCTTGGTTTGACGTTCCGCGTGAGTATTTGCAGTTTCCTTGCTTCTTTGGGATGGTTTACGGCAATGAGCATGCAAACCGTCGCGATTGTTAAAACGCTAGGGCAGATTGAAATTTTATTTAGTCTACTGATTTCAGCCTATTTCTTTAAAGAAAAATTAGCACGAACAGACCATTGGGGGCTTGGCTTGGTTGTGATTGCTGCCATTATGGTAATTTGGGCTTAAAATATATTATTGAGCTTTGAACATGCCAATTTTCCAAAGTACATTGGCATTTGTATATATAAATACTTTGCACAAAATAGCATGAATAATTTACATCATTTATCGCACAGGGTATGATCAATTTGAGATGTGAAGCAATAGTTAGTGCTTATAAATGAAGTGCTTAAGTTTCATAGCTATTTTTCATTTTATCATCAGCACTATTAAATGAACTCTAGTAAATGGGCCAAGAACTTTTAAGTCTGCTTAGAAAAGTACTTTAATTTTAAAGTGTTTCTTATTTCGAGCTATATATTCGCTACATAAGATTAGAATTATATTGAATGTGAAATATACAAGAATTTGCCTAAGGGAGTAATAAATTGAATAGCCTTTTAATCAGTTTATCTTTCCAGCATTTGCTCAGTATTATGGGCGCGGCGTTAGGCTGCGGTTTACTGATTGGGCTTGAACGACAACGTAATAATAATCAAGTTAAAGAACAGAGTTTTGCTGGACTTCGTTCCTTTTCAATTTGTGCGCTATTGGGAGCACTGTGTTTTCTTATTCATCTTTCAGTAGGCATCGTTGGCGCATGTGCCATTATCGCATTTAGTATTTATGGATTATTCAAACAAAAGCAGGATATTGGGTCTACCACAGAACTTGCGTTTGTTATGACCTATTTTATAGGCGCACTGTGTGTGTATCAGATTCCACTCGCAGCTGGTCTTGCCGTAGTTTTAACATTAATTTTAATGGGAAAGCCTTATTTACACGGTATTGCAGGCAATTGGATTAAAGATTATGAATTGCGTGATGGGCTATTTTTATTGGCGCTGTTACTAATTGCGTTACCGCTAATGCCCAATAAACCTTTATGGGGCGCAGTTCTGAATCCTTATGTTATTTTAAAATTGCTGATTTTAATTTTAGTGGTGCAATCAGTAGCACATATCGCCAAACGCTTGTTATCGCGAAATAAAGCATTAATTTTATCTGCCGTAGCATCTGGTTTTGTATCAAGCACGGCGACAATCGCAAGTTTAGGAATGGAAGTACGTCAGGGGCATGGCGATGCCAAATCAAATGCAGGGGCAGGCTTATTTTCTTGTGTGGCAACCTTATTACAATTACTCATTATTGTTGCTGGACTCAGCCTAGAATGGTTCACTTTACTCTTATTGCCTTGCCTATTGGGTATCACCATTTTAATGATTGCCGGCTTTATTTATGTTTCCAATCTTAAAAAGTCTAATTTTTCCAATTCAACAGATTTACCTAAAATTGCAGCCCCAAATACACCAGACCTTGTACTTCAAAATGATATAGATGCAGAATCAATTAATGACACTCGTATGTTTAGCTTAAAGCAAGCCGCTATTATTGCTATAAGCCTGACATTAATCCAAGCAGCAGTATACGGTCTTAATTTATTGTTAGGTGATAGTGGATTGATTATTGGTACATTGTTGGCATCTTTATTTGAAGTTCATGCTGCAATGGCAACTGTCGTCATGCAAGGTAGCATAGAAAACATGACATTGGTCTATGCAGTTATGATTGGCCTTGCTGCACACGCTTGCTCAAAATGTATCAATGCTTGGATGACAGGTGGTACAGCCTATTTTCTGTATTTTGCACCTATACAAATCTTACATATTACTTGTGTGATTGCAGCCATAATTTATTGGGTTTAAAAATGTATCGCAAATTTTTAATAAGTTTTATTTTTTAAAATTACATGGAATTATTGAAGTTTTTTTCTAATGTGCGGATTTAAGTAGTTGAAGTTTGGTTTTAATTTGAGGCCAACTGGTTGAAATCCAGCAAATTAATGAACCGACTGTGACTAAAATTGCACCATGCCAAAAACTTAAAGATAAATTTGTCTGTAGAATAAACATGGAAATGAGCGATGAAAAAATAGGGCTAAAATACGATAACGTGACTAATATTGTGATGTTACCCTTAATAATACCGATATTCCATGCCGCATAACCCAATGCTGTGACAGTAGAAACCATTAACATTAATATGCCTGTATTTAAATCAATATGTGGAATTTCAGGAATACCATGAAAAACGAACATTTTCAGCCAAAGTACATACGACTATAAATCGCGTTTTCTCTCGTGATAAATCGTCAGAAAAATACGTACAAGATGTGCTGTGTAAGCATGCTAATGAATTTAAACATTGGGTTGAACAAGGGGCATGTATTTATCTCTGTGGTAGTTTAAATATGGCCCAAGGTATTGATGATGCTTTAGTAGAAATTTTAGGTGCTAAACAAATTAATGCCTTACGTAAGGCCGGTCACTACCGACGAGATGTGTATTAATGCTTAGCTAGATTGGCATAAATTCTATTTCTACAATCCTCCATCGATGGGGGATTTTTTTATGGCCATCTGAATAATTATCGGCAATCACATATTTTTTAATAATTAAGATGTCTTGCACGAAGCAAATTTCAAAATAATTAGATAGACACGGCAAAAATAAAACGCTTGGCAAAAATAAGATTGGCATGAATAGTGCATTATTTTAATGCAAATCATTCATTTAATGCTGAATTTAGCATCAATTTAGTTCACGAATCACGATAAAAGAAATTGAGATTGGGTATTTATGAAAATCTATACGGAAAGACTTGAGGGTAATGTCGTACAAGAAAATGTCGCGGTAGTTGAACTGACATTTGATACACGACAAAAGAGCCGTTTTCGTGCAACTTTAGCTAACGGGCACGATATTGGTGCAGATTTACCCCGTACCGGCATTTTAAGGCACGGTTCATATATCGCAACTCAAGAGGGTGATGTACTGCGTGTCGATGCCAAAGCAGAAAAACTTATGAAAGTTGAAGCACCAAGCAGCTTTGATTTATTAAAAGCAGCGTATCACTTGGGTAATCGTCACGTCCCTTTAATGCTCACCCCAACGGCGCTGTATTTTGAGCCAGATCATGTATTGGCGGAAATGATAATTGGACTTGGTTTAACGGTAGATGAAACCATGCATACATTTGAGCCTGAAAGCGGTGCCTATGCACAGCATCAGCATGATCACAGATTAAGCCCAATTAAGGCTTTGCATCATGTCCACGCCTAATGCTTCACAGCTTTTAAGTCTGTTGACTTTGTCCTCAACGGCACTACCAATTGGGGCGTACTGTTATTCTCAAGGGGTAGAAAGTGCGATTGATCAGAGCTTAATTTTTGATGAAACCTCGAGCATTACTTATTTTGAAGAAGTGCTTGAAATGCTTTTGGTACGGTTTGAGCTGCCCGTTTTGAAACGCCTAATAATATCTTTTGATCAGCCTGAGCAGTTTGAATACTGGGCGCAGTTATATAGAGCAAGTCGAGAAAGCAAAGAGTTATTGGCTGAATCACAGCAATTGGCATTTTCATTAAATGCGTGGATTCGTGATGTGCTGAAAAAGCCTGTGAAATTAAAAAAGCAGATTGGTTTCGTACCCATCTATGCGCATCTTTGTGGACAACTCGAACTCGATGTAGCAGAGGTTTTGACTGCTTATACCTTTACTGTACTTGAAAATCAGGTGTTGGCTGCCGTGAAAACTGTACCACTTGGACAGATGAGTGGACAACGGATTTTATGGCATGTGCATGGGCTGATTCCAGAGGCAATTGAACGTGCTTTAGCACTGCAAGATGCTGAACTCAGTAGCGCCTTACCTAATTACGCCATGCTCAGTATGGCACACGAAACTCAATATTCGCGATTATTTAGATCTTAAAAATAAAGGACATTTCACATGACAGAACGTAGCCCATTACGCGTAGGTATTGGCGGTCCAGTTGGTTCAGGTAAAACAGCGCTGACTTTAAATTTATGTCAGGCACTGCGTGAAAAATACAATATGGCGGTGGTCACCAATGACATTTACACCAAAGAAGATTCCAACTTTTTGACACGTCATGAGGCGATGTCACCTGAGCGTATTGTTGGTGTAGAAACAGGAGGCTGCCCGCATACCGCAATTCGTGAGGACGCCTCCATTAACCTAGCGGCTATTGATGACCTGTGCGAAAAATTTGATGGCCTTGAACTGATCATTATTGAAAGTGGCGGTGATAATTTGGCAGCAACATTTAGCCCGGAACTTTCAGATTTAACCCTGTATGTTATTGATGTTGCAGGTGGAGAGAAAATTCCACGTAAAGGCGGCCCTGGTATTACCAAATCTGATTTATTAATTATCAACAAAACCGACCTTGCGCCTATGGTTGGAGCCAATTTGGATGTGATGGATCAAGACGCGAAACGTATGCGCGGTGAAAAACCTTTTCTATTTTCCAATATGAAAACTAAAGATGGCTTAAATGACATCATCAGCTTTATTGAGAAACAAGGTTTGTTTAAAGCATAAGGGGCATCCACTATGAAGTTATTATTGCAAAGAATTACCTTCACATCGTTGGCATTCTTTCCCTTGGTAGCAATGGCGCATCCAGGCCATGAGCATAGCCATAATAGTTTTATCAGCGGTTTTGTGCATCCATTTACAGGGCTTGATCATCTAATGATGGCGTTAGCATTTGGCGTATTGATTTGGACTACACACCAGCGCTGGAAATGGGCCGGATTATTCGGTTTATCTGCCGCAATGATTGTCGGCTTTATGATCGGTGCACAATTTCACTTGGCAACAGCAATTGCTGAAAACGGCATTATTGCGTCGCTAATTGTATTAGCTGTTGCTCTTTGGACCAAAACCAATAAAGCCGTTCCTTTTATTGCAGCACTTTTGGCCGGTTTTCATGGCGTTGCACATGGTACGGAACTTGGCCAAAGCGGTCAGGCAGTTTTGCTGGTCACTGGTATGGTGACAGCGATGGCATCTATATACGGATTCGGTTTGCTCGTCGGCGCATTTATTCAAAAATATGTGCCTTACGGTAAGCAAATGATTGGCGCTCTGGCAGCTATTGTTGCTGTAATTGGTTTGGCTTAATGCCTCATTCATCTCAAAAAACGGAGATGCAAATGAATGATATGGCATTAAGCGAAACAAAGCTTAAATCGGTACTACAGCAGCATAACAACCAATTGTGGTATGCCTGTTTGGAACTGGGTTTTGCCTATCAAGTACAATCAAATCGAACCGTATTACAGCATCGCAAGCATCATGGGCCTGTACGCGTTCAGAAGATGTTGTGGCCAGAAAAAACTGGTATTTGTCATGCCATTATCGTGCATCCACCAGCAGGAATTGCAGGCGGTGACCATCTGACTTTTGATATGAAAGTTGAGGTGAATGCGCATGCGTTGGTTACCACGCCCGGTGCTGGAAAATGGTACAAAACCAATGGTAAGCAAGCCTATCAGCATATTCATATACATGTCGCAGCACAGGCGACATTTGAATGGTTACCGCAAGAAACCATGCTTTTTGATGGTGCCAATGCTGACTCTGAAACACATATTCATCTAGATGAAATGGCCAGTTTTATTGGGTGGGATATGTTGGTCATCGGTCGACAAGCACGTGGTGAAATTTTTCAGCAAGGGCAATACCAAAGCAAATTTAGGCTGTATCGTGCAGACAAATTATTGGTTGCAGATAGTTTAAATTTTAAGGGGCAGGATCGGTGGCTTACATCCTGTTTAGGTATGAATGGACATGCTGTGATGGGAAGTTTCTGGGCAGTAGCACCATCGCATTTAAGGCAAACAACATTACTGGCTGAACATATCGAATTAATCCGTGAATTGATTATGCGGATGAATCTAGCGGTGACTTTAACCCTGTTAGATGATGTGATTTGTGCACGTTATTTAGGCGATGATGTACGTGAATGCCATGATGCTTTTGCAGCAGTCCGTGCCCGTTTAAGACGCTATTGGTATGACCTAGCAGAAGAATTTCCACGGATTTGGCGCACTTAAGTTTTGCCATCATTGGAAAGTAGATAGGTCTAGCAAGATTAATAGATTAAGTGTTCATTTTGCCTTTGGGTTAGGACACTAAAAATTAAAACGTACGAGAGCGAAAGAAGAATTTGCACGCATTTTGCATTCTACATTTTAGAAGATTAGGAAATTGTTATGGAACTTAATCCAACTGAAAAAGATAAATTATTAATATTTACTGCTGGCCTTGTTGCAGAGCGTCGCAAAGCGCGTGGTTTAAAACTGAATTATCCAGAATCAATTGCATTTATTTCAGCAGCACTGCTTGAGGGCGCACGCGATGGCATGTCCGTAAGCGAGTTAATGCACTACGGCACAACCTTGTTGAGTCGTGATGATGTCATGGATGGCGTGGCAGAAATGATTGCAGAAGTGCAAGTCGAAGCTACTTTTCCAGATGGTTCAAAGCTGGTGACTGTTCATCAACCAATAGTCTAATAAAAAGGAGTAAACCATGATTCCTGGTGAAATTATTACACCTGATTCAGACATTGAAATGAATGTCGGACGAGAAACACTGAAAATGCGTGTTGCTAATGCAGGCGATCGACCAATTCAAGTCGGCTCACATTTTCACTTTGCCGAAGCCAACGATGCTTTGCAATTTAATCGTGAACAAGCCAGAGGCTATCGACTCAACATCGCTGCAGGAACAGCGGTTCGTTTTGAACCGGGGCAAAGTCGAGATATTGAATTGGTTGCACTTGCAGGTAAACGTGAAGTGTATGGGTTTGCAGGGCGTGTTATGGGTAAATTGGATTAACTATTTTTATGCTCAAGTGTCTTGTTGAACAATTAAATTGTTGTTAGTAATAAGTTCAATAAGTACATGAAAAAGCATAAGAGAATTAAATGTTAATAATGAAAATACGCCCAGCAACTGTTGATGATGTTGAAGCTATCGCTGCTGTTATTGAACCTTTTGTCGATGATGTTGTCGTGACTGAAGAAGGACGTGAACGCTTTAAACCTGATATGTTGAAAAACATCTTCCAACACCCACTTATTCATTATTTTGTGGCAGAAATTAATGAAAAAATCGTAGGAAATTTAGCGTATGTCTCTCCATCACATGTCATGCATTATTTCTTAAAACCTGAATATCACGGTCAAGGTTATGGTCGACAAATGTGGGACTTTTTAGAGCAAGAAATACTCAAAAATGATCCCGATATAATCACAATAAATTCAAGTCATTATGCACTCGATATTTATAAAAAATATGGATTTGAAGTGGTCGGTGCGCTAACGGAGAAATGGGGTATTCAATTTATTCCGATGCAAAAGCTACTAAAGCCAAAAAATCTAGAATAGGAAATACATCAATGAAAATGTCTCGCCGTGCTTATGCGGAAATGTTTGGCCCTACAGTAGGTGATAGAGTTCGCTTAGCTGATACAGAATTGTTTATTCAAGTTGAACAAGACCTCACGACTTATGGTGAAGAAGTTAAATTTGGCGGTGGTAAGGTCATTCGCGATGGTATGGGGCAGTCACAATTATTGTCTGATGAGGTCGCTGATACCGTCATTACCAATGCTTTAATTGTCGATTGGTGGGGTATTGTCAAAGCCGATGTTGGACTTAAAAATGGTCGTATCTGGAAAATAGGTAAAGCAGGTAACCCTGATATTCAACCTGACATTACAATTCCTTTAGGTGCAGCAACTGAAGTCATCGCAGGTGAAGGACAAATCTTAACGGCGGGAGGGATTGATACTCACATTCATTGGATTTGCCCACAACAAGTTGAAACAGCACTAATGTCAGGCACAACTACAATGATTGGTGGTGGTACAGGCCCCGCCGCAGGAACATCTGCAACCACAGTAACTCCAGGCCCATGGCATATTGCGACCATGCTACAAGCCATTGATGATTTACCCATGAACATTGGTTTGTTAGGTAAGGGCAACTTGAGTCAGCCTGAACCAATCGCTGAACAAATCAAAGCCGGTGTGGTGGGTTTAAAATTGCATGAAGACTGGGGATCGACACCAGCCGCGATTGATAACTGTTTAAGTGTGGCAGATGAATACGATGTGCAAGTTGCCATTCACACTGACACACTAAATGAAAGTGGCTTTCTAGAAGAAACTTTGGCGGCATTTAAAAACCGGACCATCCACACTTACCATACTGAGGGTGCGGGCGGTGGTCACGCACCAGATATTTTAAAAGCAATTGGTCAACCCAATGTTTTACCATCTTCAACCAATCCCACACGTCCATATACCGTCAATACCATTGATGAACATTTAGATATGTTGATGGTTTGCCACCATTTAGACCCTGCAATTTCTGAAGATGTTGCTTTTGCTGAAAGTCGGATTCGCCGTGAAACTATTGCTGCAGAAGATATCTTGCAGGATATGGGCGCAATTGCCATGATGTCTTCAGACTCGCAAGCGATGGGGCGTGTCGGTGAGGTTATATTACGCACTTGGCAGACGGCACATAAAATGAAAGTGCAGCGTGGTTCACTCGAAGGTGATAATCAAAATCACGATAACAATCGTGTAAAGCGCTATATTGCTAAGTATACAATTAACCCAGCAATTACCCATGGTTTAAGCCATGAAGTTGGTTCGATTGAAGTTGGTAAATTGGCCGATATAGTGTTATGGAAGCCTGCATTTTTTGGTGTTAAGCCTTCAATGATTATTAAAGGCGGAATGATTGCAGCTGCGCCGATGGGTGATATTAACGCTTCAATTCCAACGCCACAGCCTGTGCATTATCGTCCCATGTTTGGCGCTTACCCACGCGGCGTACATAACACTTGCATTACTTTTTTATCGCAAGCCGCTATTGATGATGGCGTTGCAGAAAAACTGAAATTAAATAAGTTAATTTCGCCTTGTAAAGCGACTCGTAATATCTCGAAAGCAGACATGAAGTTAAATACCTATTGTCCTATGATGGAGGTTGATCCTGAGATTTATGAAGTAAGGGCAGATGGCGTGCATTTGACTTGTGAGCCTGCGGAAGTATTGCCAATGGCGCAGCGTTACTTCTTATTTTAATCATTTCCAAAACACGGCTTTGTTGCACAAAGATTTGAAATGCAAAGCGCCCCTAATTGAGCCAAATTTAAGGCGTAACTTGGGTAAGTGGTCGACCTAATTCCGTAAATCTGTTAAGAACTGCTACACGTGCATGGATCTC
>NZ_VOYM01000033.1:0-35303 GCF_013420285.1 Acinetobacter sp. YH01019 | reverse complement strand
TGCATCTATGAGTATTATCAATATCTTAAGGCACACACCTTTAGAATCAGCAGGAAACCTACCCAAACATTTAGCGCAATTATTTGAACAATCTAAAATATTTGTATTACCTGAAAAAAGGCAAAGGTAATGTCCGCGAGTAGTGAAAATTAAAGCACAAAAATATCCAAGAAAATGCCAGTCAATTTCTTAACTGACTGGCATTAGCCCGAAGGCTGGTTTTTAATCCAAAATCAATTATTTGATTTTTGCATGATCTTTTAAATAACGTGTGTAATCATCAAATTCTTGCTGACCACGTAACTGTTGATAAAGTTTCGCAAGTTCATCTAACTGCTCACCAGTTAAAGCATCATCAGCTTGTTTTTTCACGTTTGTTACAGCAACAACCACCAATTCATTTGGTAAATTTGTTGTTGTCACTGACCAGAAACCTTCTTTAGGTGCTTTTACACTAAATGCAGCACGCTGAATTTCACGTTTTAATAAACCGTCAGCACGCGTGAATGTGCCTGCATCTTCAAAGTTTAAATTACCTTTAGCAACTGACGCAGCCGGTTTAGCAGCAAACTCTTTTAATGCTGTTTGAATTTGAGCTTTAGCCGCATCTGAAGCTTTTTGCTCAATCAATTTCGCTTTTACCTTCGCTTTCGCTTCAGCTAAAGTTTGAACGCCTGCTGGATGATAATTACGCACTTTAACCCAAACCACATCGCCATTTTTTAACTGAATGCTTGAAGATACGTTATGATCACCATTTTTCACATCATCATTAAACAATTTAACTTTAACGTTAGCATCGCTTAATACAGGATGTTGTGAAGATAGCGTCAAGCCATTGATTGATTGAACTTGTACACCTTTAACTTCCTGACCTACCACATCAAGAGCATCGCTGCTTACAACCATATCATTCAGACTATTTACAGTATCTGAAAAGACATTAGCAGTTTTCGCTTGCGCAACTTCAGCTTGTAGACGCGCTTTTTCTTGCTCCAAACTACCAACATTTGCTTTTGGCGTTACCGTTTCAATTAAATGATATCCCGCATCAGTTTTCACTGGTGCAGAGACTTGTCCAGATTTTGAACTTGCTACAGCAGCATCAAAGGCATCACCAAATACACCTTTTTCATACGTTGCAAGCTCACCGCCTTTAGCTTTAGATGCAGGATCTTCAGAAAACTGAGCTGCAGCTTGATCAAAACTCATACCTGCTTTAATTTTCGCAGCAATACTATCTACTAATTTCTTAGCTTCTGCATCAGAACGCGTATCTGCAGTAATCATAATATGCTTCACAACAGGCTTCATCGCTTGCTGTGCTGTTTCTACATATTGGTTATAAGCCTCTTGCAATTCAGCATCAGTCGCTGGTGTAGCCGGCGCAGCGACATTTGCTGGTGTTAACACAACAAAGTCTGCATCCACGCTCGTTACTTGTTTAAACAAGTTTTTATGCTTTTCATAGTAAGCTGCAAGTTCTGCATCACTCACTTTCACATTTTTCTTATAATCTTCAAGATTGATACTCGCCAACTGAATAGTACGCTGTTCAGTTTGCAAATTAGCAATTTGCAGAATATCTAACTTACTTACTAATGCATAATTCATAAATGTTGTAGATAACATTTTCAATGCATGGTCTTTACGTAAATTATCAATGAATGCGCGATTCGTCATACCAATTGATTCAAGGTATTTCGCAAACTGCTCATCAGAAAACTGACCATTGACTTGGAAACTCGGCTGCTGATGAATCATTTGCACAATTTGTGCATCACTCAAACTAATGCCTAACTTGTCAGCTTGTTGTAATAACAATTGGCGTGATACCAAAGTGTCCATTGCTTTATTGCTAATGAAATTTTGGTTTAATAAGGTCTCATCACCTTGAGCATAAGCAAGATATTGTTCTTTTAAAGAGTTCGTGAGTGCTTCGAGTTCTTTTTGAGAAATTTCAGTACCGTTTACAGTCTTTGCTGTATCTTTTGATCCACCACTAAAATATCCTTCAATACCTACAAGTGCTAAAGGGGTCAAAAACAAAACGAGCAAGACCTTGCCCAACCAACCCTTAATGACTTTACGAAACGATTCCATAAGTATTCCAATATTTTATTTGCGGTGAATTTTAACCGAAAACCCGTGATGAATGAATGCGATATATTGATTAATCACATTTACCAATAAAAAACGCGCCAAAAATGGCGCGTTTCATGTGCTTAACAGAATTAAGCTACAGAATCTTTCAAGCCTTTACCAGCTTTGAAGCTAGGTACTTTGCTTGCTTTGATTTCTAAAGTCGCACCAGTTTGTGGGTTACGACCAGTACGTGCAGCGCGTTCTTTAACGCTGAAAGTACCAAAACCAACTAAAGTTACTGTATCACCAGCTTTAAGCGCGTTGGTAACAGCAGCAATCGTTGCATCTAAAGCTTTACCAGCGTCAGCCTTAGATAATCCCCCATTGTCTGCAATTGCATCAATTAATTCTGATTTATTCATGAAAATTACGTCCTCTTAATATCGTTTATTTAAGGTCCAAGAATGTGTTTAAAACGCCATAGCGCCTTTATAGCAATGCTTTAGGGTCAAACGCAATACTCCTGAACCTCTTTTTATGCAAAAAAATGACGAAAAAACCTTGAAAATTAAATAATAGTTAAAACATTACTGTTTTTTTCGTATTTCTGTCCGCAATTGGGCATTTTCTTCGGCTAATTGGTCAATCTTCGTATGTAATTGAAGTATAAGCCTTTCTAAGTGCTGTAAATCCTTTACAGTGACCAATCCTAAACGGTTTAAGGAATGATTAACACCATTATCTAAGATTTTTTCAACTTTATCTTTTGTATCTGTAACCGACTCTTTGGCTTTTTCAGAGACTTTTTCTACAGTTTGGTCTGCAATATCAATGGTTTTTGATTCAAGCTCTTCTCCCACCTTGACCAATGAGTCAAAAAGTTTATTTCCCTCACCTTCAGCACGTGAAAAAGCACCTAAACCTGCCAACCAAATTTGCTTGGTATATTTACGAAAATCCATCTTAGATTTTCGGTCTGAAAATCCTCGATTTCTTGACTTTGGTGGTTTTTCTACCTGTTCTTGCACATCATCGTTCACGCTTTCGGTATTTTCCATAAGCTGCACTTCTCCTGATTGTTTTATGTGCGTACTGACATGTAATCCTACAAATTCTCAATAGAATAGCAAACATAATACTTGATAGATTCGTTAAACTGTTCTACAAAGCTGGTGAATTGCAAAGTTTTTGGTATATTCTTAGTTCGAAGATGGGCAGGAAGCTCATTACACAATGCATTGATGTTTTTTAAAGGACCGATTTTTTATGAGCGATACGCAACAAGGTCAAGCTCAACCTCATTTGTTGCTGACGATGACATTGATTGTTCTAGAGACTATTTTTACCTTTATTCTCAAACATGATCGTGTTGTCGCATTACAAGCGAAGAAATTTGTCGATCAAAAGATTGCTTTAAAAATAAATAGCTACATTCCTTATTTTGACTTTTATGTTCAGTTTACTGAGCATGGCATCTTATTTGATACTAAATCACCAAGCAAAGCCATTGACCTAGACGTGCGTACTACATTGATGGACTTGGTTAAAATTTTTGTTTTTGGTAATCGCAAAAGTATCAAAAGCATGCGTATTGATGGTGACATCGTCCTCAAAGACGAATTCCGTGATTTAGTTTCATTATTTAGTGTTCCAAAAATTTTAGCTGATTGGAAACATTGGTTATCTGAACCTGTCGATGAAAACAATGTTGTTGCATCGAAGAAACGTATTGCCCCGCTTTTAGAAAAAATTGAGCAACAACGTTCAAAAATCAATACATTACAGGTTGAAGTGAAGCAATATAAAAACCGTATTAAACGTATTGAACGTCGTCAAAAGCGAATTAATATCGTATTTAGTCTAATATCTGTTCTTTTAATAACGTTATTAGTGTATAATGTGTGGTTCAATTAAATACATAATTTTTCACATAAAATAAAACATTTAAACAACCTCAAAAAAACTTGACTATTTTAGTCAGGATTCATAAAATCTGCACATCTAGACTTAACATGTGTATCGAATCATGCGCTTAACAACTCGCGGTCGCTACGCAGTGACTGCCCTACTTGATCTCGCTTTGCAGCCTACTGAACAGACGATTACTCTTGCCGAAATTGCAGCTCGTCAAACCATTTCAGTAGCTTATTTAGAGCAGTTATTTGCTAAATTGAAGCGTCACGGCTTAGTGTCCAGTATCCGTGGAGCAAATGGTGGTTATCACCTTGCTCGTAGTGCTGAAGACATCACTGTTTTGGAAATTATTGAAGCTGTAAATGAAACAGTTGACGCAACGCGTTGTGACCATAAAGGCAACTGCCAAAATGGTGCGATGTGTTTAACTCATGATTTATGGCAGGAACTCTCCCACCACATTGCCGATTATCTTGCAAAAATCACCCTTGCTGACCTAGTAGCACGTGACAACGTTCAAACCGTATCACTTCGCCAAAACTCAACAAACTTTGATTCAGCCCTTTTATCGGTTACAGGTATTTGACATGAAGCGTCCTATTTATCTTGACTATGCAGCAACTACTCCTGTAGACCCTCAAGTCGCAGAACGTATGATGGAATGTTTAACGTTTGACGGTACTTTTGGTAACGCAGCGTCACGTTCTCACGCTTACGGCTGGCAGGCAGAAGAAAAAGTAGAATATGCTCGTGAACAAGTAGCCAATCTTGTAAAAGCTGATCCACGCGAAATCGTATGGACTTCAGGCGCAACTGAATCTGACAACCTTGCACTAAAAGGTATTGCTCAGTTCTACGGCTCTAAAGGCAAACACATCATTACAAGTAAAATCGAACATAAAGCGATTCTTGATACATGTCGTGAGCTTGAAGAAGAAGGCTTCGAAATTACTTACCTTGAACCAGAAGCTAAAACAGGTTTAATTACACCTGAAATGGTTCAAGCTGCACTTCGTCCAGACACAATTCTTGTTTCACTCATGATGGTTAACAACGAAATTGGTACTGTTACTGACGTTGCTGCAATTGGCGAATTAACTCGCGCAAACAAAACTTATTTCCACGTAGATGCTGCTCAAGCTGCTGGTAAAGTAGAAATTGATCTTTCAACTATGAAAGTTGACTTGATGAGTTTCTCTGGCCATAAAATCTATGGCCCTAAAGGCATTGGTGCACTTTATGTACGTCGTCAACCACGTGTACGTATTAAAGCGCAAATGCACGGCGGTGGTCATGAACGTGGCATGCGTTCTGGTACACTTGCAACTCACCAAATCGTGGGTATGGGTGAAGCATTCGAGTTAGCGGGTAAAAACCTAGTTGCAGAACAAACTCGTCTACGTGTACTTCGTGACAAACTTTGGAATGGCTTACAAGGTCTTGAACAAGTTTTCCTCAACGGCCACCCAGAACACAACGTTGCAAACTACTTAAACGTAAGCTTCAACTTTGTTGAAGGCGAATCGTTGATGATGGCACTAAAAGATGCAGCAGTATCTTCAGGTTCAGCATGTACTTCTGCAACATTAGAACCATCTTATGTGCTACGCGCACTTGGTCTGTCTGACGAACTAGCGCACAGCTCAATTCGTTTTAGCTTTGGTAAATATACAACTGAAGAAGATATTGACCATGTACTTGAAATTACTCAAGCTGCTGTAGAAAAATTACGTGATCTTTCTCCACTTTGGGATATGTACAAAGAAGGTATCGACCTTAACTCTGTAGAGTGGGCTGAACACTAATTCATTCCAATGAAATCGCTTTTTATTAAAGCGATTTCATTGATTAACGTAATTTCACCCTCATATTAAATCTTAAGGCTGACCCCGAGGTTTGGAGACGCATCATGGCTTATAGCGAAAAAGTAATTGATCATTACGAAAACCCTCGTAATGTTGGTGTTTTAGATAAAAATGCAGAAAACGTTGGTACAGGTATGGTCGGTGCACCTGCATGTGGCGATGTAATGCGTTTACAGATTCAAGTAGATGACAACGGCGTAATTGAAGAAGCTCGCTTCAAAACTTATGGCTGTGGTTCTGCAATTGCTTCTAGCTCATTAGTAACAGAGTGGCTTAAAGGCAAAACGCTTGATGAAGCTCAAGCAATCAAAAACATTGATATTGCAACTGAACTTGCTCTTCCACCAGTAAAAGTACACTGCTCTGTACTTGCAGAAGATGCAATTAAAGCTGCTGTAGAAGATTACCGTAGCAAGAAAGTAAAAGCTTAATTGTTCACGCGTTTTAAGAAAGATTAACGGAGTTTTCATGATCCATTTAACTGAAAATGCTGCAACTCATATCAGCAATTACCTATCAAATCGCGGTAAGGGTGAAGGCATTCGCGTTGGCGTGAAAACTTCAGGCTGTTCAGGCTTGGCTTATGTACTCGAATTCGTAGATGAAATCGACACACATGACCAAGTATTTGATCAGCACGGTGTTAAAGTTTTTGTTGACCCTAAAAGCTTAGTTTATCTTGAAGGCATGGAGATGGATTACGTCAAAAACGGTTTAAACGAAGGCTTCGAATTTAACAACCCGAATAAAAAAGGCGAATGTGGCTGTGGTGAATCGTTCACTGTTTAACCCTACACTTCTCTCTTTTGGCATTAAAACAGTGTAATATTCACTGTTTTAATTGCATTTAAAGCACCACTTTTTGCACATCTATTGCGGACCTTATCTCCCATGAATCATTTTGAGTTGTTTAACCTTCCCGTAGCACTCGATATTGATTTAGCAGTTTTAAAATCAGAGTTTTTAAAGTTGCAGCAACAATATCACCCAGATAAAGCCGAAGACAAAGATCTTGCGCTGATTAAATCAAGTGAAATTAATCAAGCGTTTAAAGCTTTATCCAATGTAGATAGCCGCGCTGCGTACCTCCTAAGTTTAAAAAAACAAGATTATCATCTCGATCAATCGATTAGTGATTTTGAATTTTTGCAGGATGCTTTAGAAATTCGTGAGCAGTTAGATGAGGCTCAATCAGCCGATGATCTAAGCTCTCTTAAAACTGAAGTTCAGCAATGGATTGACGGCTTGGTACGTGAGTTCAAAATTGATTATGACGACCAAGACTGGGCTGAAGCGCGCGATACCGTTCGTAAACTCCGCTTCTTCCAAAAAGTAATGGCTGATATCGACAAAACTGAAGATCGCTTCTTAGACGATGACAGTTTTGACTTAGATGATGATTTTTAATTTATTTTTAATATTTGACGCTCAAAGGATGTAACACATGGCTCTCTTGCAAATTGCAGAACCTGGTCAATCAAGTGCGCCGCATGAACACCGTATTGCAATTGGTATCGATCTTGGCACGACACACTCGTTAGTAGCCACGGTACTTTCAGGCAAAGCAAAAGTGCTCAACGACGAACACGGTCGAGTGTTACTTCCGTCAATTGCACATTACAGCGAAAACACATCGCAATATGGTGATGATGCAAAACCGTTTTTAACGACTGATCCAAAAAATACCATTGTGTCTGTTAAACGTTTTATGGGTCGTTCTAAAGCAGATATTAAGTTTCAACATCCCTACGAACTTGTAGGTGAAGCGAATGAGATGCCTGCTTTTGAAACCAGTCAAGGCCGTAAAACGCCTGTTGAAGTGTCTGCAGAAATTTTAAAACAACTGAAAGACCGCGCAGAAAACAGTTTAAAAAATCCTGTAAATGGCGCGGTAATTACTGTTCCTGCTTATTTCGATGAAGCTCAACGTCAAGCGACACGTGATGCAGCGCAACTTGCTGGCCTAAATGTTTTACGTTTATTGAACGAACCGACTGCTGCTGCAGTGGCATACGGTTTAGACCAAGACACCAATCTAGCTCATGACCAAAACTATGTGATCTATGATTTAGGTGGCGGTACTTTTGACGTTTCTATTTTACGTTTTTCACAAGGTGTATTTGAAGTTCTAGCTACAGGTGGTCACACTGCTCTTGGTGGCGATGACTTAGACCGTCTTATTGTGAAATGGGCAAAGAAACAACTCAATATTGAAACCCTAGATGATGCTGAATATGCACATTTTATTGTTTCTGCACGCAAAGCCAAAGAAGCGCTAACAGATGCTGAAAGTGTAGAGCTTAAAGTTTTAGACCAATCTTTAACTTTAGACCGCCCTACCTTTGAAGCCATCATTAAAATTGCTTTAGACAAAACCATCAGTGTCTGTAAACGCGTGATGCGTGATGCCAAGCTTGAACTTGACGACATCAAAAATGTGGTTTTGGTCGGTGGTTCGACACGTTCTTATGCGGTGCAAAAAGCAGTTGCTGACGTCTTTAATCAAGAACCACTTTGCACAATTAACCCAGATGAAGTGGTTGCAATTGGTGCGTCTATTACAGCTAATCAATTGATTGGTAACTCGAAAGATGGCTCTTTACTGCTTGATGTTACACCACTCTCACTCGGCCTAGAAACAATGGGTGGATTAGTAGAACGTTTAATTTCACGTAATACTGCCATTCCAGTTGCGCGTCGCCAAGAATTTACCACTTATCAAGATGGTCAAACAGCGATGTTGATTCACGTTGTTCAAGGTGAGCGTGATTTGGTTGAGCATTGCCGTAGCTTGGGCCGTTTTGTGCTTCGTGGCATTCCACCAATGACAGCTGGTCAAGCACGCATCGAAGTGACTTTCCAAGTTGATGCTGATGGCTTACTGAGTGTTTCAGCGAAAGAAACAACTTCTGGCGTACATGCACAAATTGATATCAAACCATCTTATGGTTTATCAAGCGAAGATACCGAACGTTTGCTTTTAGATGGCTATAAGTTTGCTGAAGAAGACAAAAATTTACGTCATCTACAAGAAACAAAAGTAGAAGCAAAACGTGAACTCGAAGCGCTTGACCAAGCACTAAAAGTTGATGCGCATTTGATGACTGAAGCGCAACAAGCGTCTTTAGCATCTGCTCGCTCTGTACTTGATGAAGCATTAGAGACAACAGATATCAAAGCTATTGAACATGCTGTAGAACAGCTTAAAATACATAGCGATGCATTTGCCGCTGCACGTATGAATCAGCACATTGATGCCGCATTAAAAGGCACAAAACTCGATGACTGGTCAAACTCAAATTAATTTATAGGTAAAGACTATGCCACGTATTAAAGTATTGCCTCACGCAACGATTTGCCCAAATGGCGCTGAGTTTGAAGTAGAAGCAGATGCCAACCTGTGTGAAAGCATGTTAAAAAACGGCATTAAAATTGAACATGCTTGTGATATGTCTAAAGCATGTACAACATGTCACGTGATTGTACGTAAAGGTTTTGATGGCTTAGATGAAATGGATGATGTTGAAGCAGATCTACTTGATCGTGCTTGGGGCTTAGAACCTGACTCACGCTTATCTTGCCAAGTTAAAATTGAAAATGAAGACTTAGAAGTTGAAATTCCGAAGTACACCATTAACCATGCTTCTGAAAACCACTAAAAACTAAAGTCTTGTAATAAAATTTGTGATTCTAAGAAGCCAGTGTTTACGCTGGCTTTTTTGATGAAAACAATTCAATCCGTTTACTTACAAACAATAAGCTTTATAAAACTTACCAACATTATAAAAATGGATTGCTCTAGAGAAATGGTTCGCAATGAAAAGTAAAATGTCCGAATGTGACTTTTAATTATAGTTAGTGAAATTCGGTCTTTTTCACTTCCTCGATCACTTCATCTTCTAGATTTAACTTAACAATACCTTCGGAATTTGTCATTTTTTGCTGGGTTTGAAGGCGTTTAATCATTCGCTCTAATACATGAATCAACTCAGGATATTCAAAGTTTTGAACTTCATCCAAGTTCAACAGTAAATGAAAACCTTTATACTCGTAATCGAACCAGCGTTGGTAATCGGTTTTTTGTGATGTGTATTTTTCCATGACTTGCCATGTACGAACTGGCCCCTTAATCCCTTTTAGGAAAATAGGTGCTTTAGGCGCACAGAGGTAATCACTTTTAATTAAATGGTGCGTATCATCAGAAATTAAGATTTCATCGACTTCTGCAGCACTTTGTAAACGAGCTGCCAAATTAGCATCACGACCGACAATGGTATAAGCCATACGATGTGCAGCCCCATAATTCCCTACGTGACAATAACCCGTCGAAATACCCATGCGGATATGTAATGGCGGATAACCCATTTTAATCCAACGTTCGCGCAACAATTTCATTTGTTGACGCATGACCATCGCCATTTCAAGACAAATTTTCGCGTCTTGCTCAACACCTTGACTGTGTGGATCACCAAAGAAAATGAGGATTGCATCGCCCATAAACTTATCAACCGTGGCTTCATATTGCTTAGCAATTTCGGTCATGTGACTGAGATAGTCATTGAGTAAGAATGCTAAATCATCTGGAATAAGCGTTTCAGAAAGTTCGGTAAAACCCTGAATATCTGAAAAGAAAATAGTCATCTTCTTACGTTTATATTCAATTTTAGCTTCAGACTCACCTTTCATAATCGATTGCCAAAGCTGCATTGGCGCATAGCGACTAAGTTGGTTTGCAAACTCCATATAACGATTCATTTGATCGTAATAGTGGTCTTTTTTATTGCTGATATATTGAACTTGACTACGTTGATAAAAGGTACCTACACCAAAGTAGGTAATCAAACACATAAAACCAAGAACAGTTAACTCACTGCTTGTTGCCTCGAAATATTCTTGGAATCCAAATACATAGATATTACAGATGTAAAATACTGCAATTCCAATCAGGCTTGCTAATGACAATAAGAGAAAATTAATTTTGTTGTAAATTGAAGTATAGAGCAGAGCAAAAATAGCTAAGAACGTCAGCACTAAACTTAAATGAACTGCCGACAGCATCACTGAAATAATCACAATATCAATGAGGAATAAAACACTACGCTTTACCCGATTGCTATAACGATAAATTAACCAGTGAGAAAGTTTTGGCGTAATCAGTAAAAGAAAGAACAAAAATACAGGAATGTAAATTTGGTATTGCGTATCCGGCTGGGTGTAATGATAGACAACAACCACCAAAGACAGCATTATATATCCCATCATACGATGGAAATACTCAAACTGTTTAGGTTCTTTGCTGATTAAGTTGTCTAACGGCACTTAGTCGCTCCATTACGGACATTCATTCTTCTACCATCCTGATATTGTCCGTAAATCGGGATTAGTCCATACGCCAGTCAAATGGCATATCACCTTGGCCACGAAGCGCAAGCATTAATGTTTGACGCATATGAGCCAATACATCATTGTTGTAAGGAACTGCTGGCGTACCCCAAACTGGTTTAGGCCAAGCCACGTCATTTTGATAACGTACTACATGATGAAAATGCAATTGTGGAACCATGTTACCTAAAGCAGCAACATTCATTTTGTCCGCACGGAATACACGTGATAATTGGCTTGATAACCAACTAGATTCACGTAAGAATTGTTCTTGGTCTGCCTGACTCAATTCATAAAGTTCAGTAATTCCAGGCACACGTGGAATCAAAATTAACCACGGAAATTGCATATCATTCATTAAACGACATGTTGACAGTGGAAAGTCGCCTACATAAAACGTATCTTGAGCAAGTTGTGGATGTAAACTAAACATATCTTTATAAATGATGCAAAATTAGAATGATGGCTAATACTATCACATCCTTAGAGGTGTGAATATTCTGCACAGAGCCTTTCATTACAAATAAACTGCATTTGAAATAACGCTCTGCTTAATTACGACTTTAATAAATTTTTAAGAAAAATCAAGCGTTTCTTCATAAGAAACACTACCTGATCAGTGCAATGCAGCAACTTGTTCAAGTTAAGCTGCATTTTTTTCATATTCGGCTGATGATTTAAGATAATTCTTTCAATAGGCTATCGAGTAAGTCATTGATAAATTTAATACGTTTATCGTACTCTTCAAGCATTACCATAACTTTTAAACGTTGCCCGCCTTCCATTCTGAAGAAGGTTGGATGTTTCTGCATCATTTGAATAATTGAAATCGCTTGTACAGGTGTATCTGGTGAAAATTCGATACTACCGCCATGTGAACTAATATCAATTTTGGTAATACCCAATTGCTCTGCTTTGAGGCGTAATTGATGGACAGAGAACAATTGTTTTACCGACTGTGGCGGTAAACCAAAGCGATCAATCAATTCCATTCGAATATTATCGAGTTTTTCTTGCGTATCTGTATTACTAATACGCTTATAAAATAATAGTCGCTGATGAACATCACCTAAATAATCATCAGGAATCAATGCAGGCATATGTAAGCTAATTTCAGCAGTCAACGACAATGGCGAATCAAAGTTAGGCGTTTTTCCTTTTTGGATGGCTTTGGTGGCTTTTTCCAACATTTCCATATACAAGCTATAACCAATGGTTTGCATAGAACCACTTTGTTGTTCACCCAATAATTCACCTGCGCCACGAATTTCCAAATCTTCAGTGGCGAGCATAAAACCGGCACCTAAAGTTGAAGCGCGAGAAATTGCATCTAGACGTTTTTCAGCATCACCTTTCAGACCTTTAATTGAAGGCACCAATAAATAAGCATAAGCTTGATGATGGGAACGTCCAACACGACCACGTAATTGGTGTAATTGCGCCAAGCCAAGTTTATCAGCACGTTCAATCAAAATAGTATTGGCATTTGGCACATCAATACCAGTTTCGATAATGGTTGAACACACCAATACATTGTATTCTTTGTGATAAAACTGCTGCATCACTTGTTCAAGTTCACGCTCCCTCATTTGACCATGCGCAACTGCGACACGTGCTTCAGGCACCAGTTCACGTAAACTTTCCGCTGCACGTTCAATTGTGTCGACCTCATTATGCAAGAAATATACTTGACCACCACGTAACAACTCGCGTAATACAGCCTCTTTAATGGCATCACCAGTATGTTCTTGCACGAAAGTTTTCACCGCTAAACGACGTGCCGGTGGTGTTGCAATAATCGAAAGATCACGCATACCACTAAAAGCCATATTTAAAGTTCGTGGAATTGGAGTAGCAGTAAGTGTCAACATATCAACATCTGCACGTAATGCTTTTATACGTTCTTTATCACGCACTCCGAAGCGGTGTTCCTCGTCGACAATCATTAAACCTAGGTTTTTAAATTGAATACTTTCCTGCAAAATTTTGTGCGTTCCAATCACAATATCAACTTTGCCGTCGGCTAAGTCTTCAATGGTTTTTGTATGACTCTTAGACGAACCGAATCGTGAAAGTACTTCAATTCTGACAGGCCAATCGACAAAACGATCTTTGAACGACTCATAATGTTGCTGTGCCAACAAGGTCGTCGGCACGAGAACCGCTACTTGTTTGTTATTTTGTACAGCAACGAAAGCCGCACGCATTGCAACTTCAGTTTTACCAAAGCCAACATCACCACAGACCAAACGATCCATCGGTTTAGCTTGTTGCATATCATACAAAGTGGCTTCAATTGCATTGGCTTGATCAAGGGTTTCTTCATATGCAAAACCGCTCGCAAACTGCATATATAAACTTTGATCTAACTCAAAACCATAACCTGGCTTCGAATGGCGACGTGCCTGAATATGCAGCAGCTCCGCTGCAACATCATGGATTTGTTCTAAAGCCTTACGTTTGGCTTTACTCCAAGCATCCGTACCTAACTTATGTAAAGGTGCAAGGTCAGGGTCGCCGCCGCTATAACGGCTAATTAAATGTAAATTCGTGACAGGTACATAAACTTTCGCTGCATCTGCATAGTCTAATTGCAGAAATTCGTGATCTTGATCATCAATACTTAAAGTGATTAAACCTGCATAACGCCCAACACCATAGTCGATATGAACAACAGGTGCACCAATATTCAGCTCAGTCAGACTGCGTACAAGAAACTCTTCTGAGACTTCCTGTTGCCGCTTTCGACGACGCTGTACCACACGATGTTCATATAACTGATTTTCAGAGATTACACTGAGCTTATTACTCAGTAGCAAGCCACGATCTAAAGGTGCGTTGGTGATCGCAATTGCATGCATTGAAGTAATGAAATCATCAAAACTTTCAACAGTTGGAATATCGCCTAAACTCGGACGTAATGCATCTTTGAGTGTTTCTCGGCGACCAGCACTCTCAGCAACTAACAACACTGGATAATTTGCACTATCAATGTATTGCTTAACTGCGCTAAACGGTTTTTCTTGTTTTGGATTGACCGCTAGGCGTGGTGGAATTTCAGTAGCTAAATTTAGCACACCTGCTTTTTCATCAAAAGGTTCTGCTGATGCCACAATACGACGCAACTTATTGAGTTGTTCTAAAATGTGGTTAGGTTGTAAAAATAATTGTTCAGGCAGCAATATCGGTTGGTCGACATTATGACGACGGTCTTCATAACGACGAACAACATCTGCCCAAAATTGCACTAAACCATCATCAACAGCTTTATCTGTAATGACAACGCCATTCTCTGGTAAGTACGAAAATAGCGTACTTTGCTCTTGCATGGCTTTTTCAGAGAAAAATAAGGGTAAATAAAACTCAATACCTGGTGATGCAATACCTTCTTGCACATCTTGATAAATAGGGTTTTTCTTTGGATTTGCATTTGGAAAACTTTCCGCATAACGATCGCGAAACAACGAACGTGCTTCTTTCAGCGGAAACTCTTTGGCAGGCAAGACTGTAAATTGTTCTAAATTTTTTGTGGTACGCTGCGTTTCAGGGTCAAAAAACTTTAAAGTATCAATTTCATCATCGAATAAATCTATGCGAATCGGTGCACTTTGTCCCGATGCATAAATATCCATAATGCTTCCACGTACAGTAAATTCACCATGATCGTAAACAGTATCAACCAAGTGATAACCTGCCTGAATCAAACGCATTTTTTGTTGTTCTAGGTCAAACTTTTGCCCAACTTTTATGTCAAAATGTTCACCCAACACCCAAGATGCAGGCGCAACACGCTGTGCTAAGGTTGAAGCTGACAGTAACAATACTCCCTGCTGCGGCATATTCGATAATATTGCTAATCGCTCAGAGACAATATCTTGATGTGGAGAAAGTCGATCATAGGGCAAAATTTCCCAATCAGGGAAAATTGTGGGTTTAATTCCGTAAAATTCCAGCTCACTTTCAAGCTGCCCCAGATGCTGGTTATTTCGCGCAACAATAATAAAAAGCTGCTTCGATTGCTTACTAATTTCTTTAAATAATAATGCCGCAGATGAGCCTTGTAAGTTACCGACCCATCGCTTTTCACCAGCTTTAAGCTGCTTAAGATTGAGTTGTGAAATTTCTTGCTGGAACATGATGTAATAAGCTTTTAATGTTTTAATCACCTGAGCAACATATTAACACGATGCATTTTACATGCGTGATTTTCTAATGATGTTCAGGTGAAATTACAACACAATCGATAAGTTAAAACATGGCAGAGAATATTGAATCGCAAAATTAAAAGCCAAATTTTCCGGCTTTATTTTTTGTCTCGAATAAACTGTCGATAGTAATCATTTAACAATTTTAGATATTGCTTAAATTGCAATAAGTTTTCTTCTGTATTCCCTAATCGAGCAACAAAGCGTTGATTGGCAATTTCTAAATCAATCTTTTCATTGATAATCATTGCAGCTGAATAGAGTTGCTTTAAATCGTCAAAATGCGTTAATTTTCGATTTGACAAATATTCCAAACGCTCTGACAAACTGTTTAAAACGACACCATCAATAATATAGCCTTTCACATCATCAAACTGAATGCGATGTTCATCTAAGTACAATTGTTCAGGTGATTCTTTTGAACCTTTAAAAAGTTGGCTTAACTTATTAAACATAGCGATTAAAACAAAATTAAAAACTATTGTACTGCGTATTTGCTTTGCTGCGTTGAATTGTTTGAAATCATTCATCAAACGGTTCATTTCACTGATTTATACACTTTTTAATTCTATAAATAGAAAAGTGAAGACGAATCTTCACTTTTAAATGGCTTTTTCATTGAGACTGTAAGTCAATCACAATTAGCTCACTTGAGCCAATGGCGCCTGCCAAGGTGTAACTTCTGAAACTAGATTTTCTATGGAGAAAATTTCATCCAATTGCTGTACAGTTAATAATTGCTGTTCAAGCACCACTTGGCGGATAGTTTTATTTTCTGCGATACATTGCTTTCCAATTTCATCACATTTTGCATGCCCTAAATATGGATCAAGCAAGGTAACAATCCCCACACTGCGCATAACTGCATCAAAACAAGCTTGTTCATTTGCTTGAATACCTTGAATACATTTCGTTTCTAAGGTGGTAATTGCATTAATCAGTAATTCAATTGACTCATTCATTGAAACTGCAATCACAGGTTCCATTACGTTCAATTGCAGCTGCCCTGCTTCAGCAGCTAAAGTGATGGTCAAATCATTCCCCATGACTCGAAATGCAATTTGATTCACTACTTCAGGAATCACTGGATTAACCTTTGCCGGCATAATTGAAGAACCAGCTTGAAGCTCAGGTAAGCGAATTTCTGCAAGTCCTGTACGTGGGCCAGAACTTAATAAACGTAAGTCATTGCAAATTTTTGAGAGTTTCACCGCGAGTCGTTTTAAACAGCTTGATAAAATAATAAAGACACCACAATCACTGGTTGCTTCAACATAGTCTTCAGCACCTTTTAATTGTAAGCCCGTTAAATTTGCGAGATTTTGCACCACTTCAGTTGCATAGCCTTTGGGTGAATTCACACCTGTGCCAATTGCTGTTGCACCTAGGTTTATTTCCAATAAAAGTTGACGTGTTTGATCAATCAGCTTTAAGTCTTCTTTTAATAAAGTTGCAAACGCACGAAATTCTTGCCCCAGTGTCATTGGAACAGCATCTTGTAATTGAGTACGTCCCATTTTAATGACATGCGCAAATTCTTCTGCCTTTATATAAAGTGCATCAATTAACTGAGCTATAACTGTCAGTAAACCATCGAATGAACTATATGTTGCAAGGCGTAGCGCTGTTGGATATACGTCATTGGTCGATTGCGACTTATTCACATGATCATTAGGATGAACTCTGTGATAACTTCCCTTCGCTTCGCCCAATAACTCTAATGACAAATTAGCAATCACTTCATTGGCATTCATATTAATAGAAGTACCCGCTCCACCTTGATAAATATCAATTGGAAATGCAGTCTGCCAATGTTCTGGATGCAAAATTAAATTGTCACATGCCGATTGAATCGCCTGTGCGATTTCATCCTGTATTAAATTAAATTTCTGATTGGTTTGTGCCGATGCTTTTTTAACTTGCGCAATTGCACGAATAAAATTGAGATTCATGCCTACCGTTTGGGATGAAATCTGAAAGTTTTCCATTGCCCTTAAAGTATGAATGCCATAATAGCTCGATTGTGAGACGACTTTTTCCCCTAACAAATCATGCTCAATTCTAGTTTTTTCCATCTGAACCGTCGTCACTGCTGATACTCACTTCTAACGCACCATCTTTGTGCACTATGATATTTGATCAATTACACTTATTGCTCTACATCACAAATACAGCGAAATTGAAAGCAAATATATCGATTAAGTGCTTCATGTATATAATGTAAAGTTATGTAATTTACCTCAATATACTTACGTTTTAATTTGTAGAGCAAGCCATACGCTTAACTTTCATTTTTATGTTCAGAAACTAATTAGATTAAGGAATGGACTCACTTTGCAAAAAAAAGACTTTGTAAGAAAAAAATATGAAATTTACATAAACCATACACAAAACACGCTTAAATGTTACAGAGTGTAATTTTTAAATCATGCTTATATCAGCGACCTAAGCAACAAGTACAAATTTTCATCTAGGAATGAGATGAATCTGTTCAAATAAGGATGAACTGCCTATGAGCCAATTAAACCCTACATTAGTCACTTTTATTTTCTATATCATTGCCATGCTTGCTATTGGCCTGTATGCCTATAGAGCAACAAAAAACTTTGATGAATATATTTTGGGTGGCCGAAGTTTAGGCAGTGTTGTCACCGCACTTTCAGCAGGTGCATCCGACATGAGTGGTTGGTTACTCATGGGTTTACCAGGTGCAATTTATCTATCGGGGCTTTCTGAAGCTTGGATTGCTATTGGTTTAATTATTGGTGCTTGGCTGAATTGGCTCATCGTTGCAGGTCGTCTACGTGTACATACTGAATATCAGAATAATGCACTCACCTTACCGGATTATTTCACCAGCCGTTTTGCAGATAAAAAGCGTATTTTACGAATATTATCTGCTGTTGTGATTTTGGTGTTCTTTGCAATTTACTGTGCTTCTGGCATGGTTGCAGGCGCTCGTTTATTTGAAAGTCTGTTTGGCTGGAACTACACAACAGCGCTTTGGATTGGCGCAATTGCCACCATCAGCTATGTTTGTATTGGCGGCTTCCTCGCTATTAGTTGGACCGATACTTTTCAAGCTGGCTTAATGATTTTTGCCTTACTGCTTACCCCTGTTATTGCCTACTTATCATTAGGAACTAACAGTCATGATATGGCGATACTCCTTGAAACTGCGCGTCCACAGGCTTCAAATTTATTTGAAGGTTTAAGTACGATCGCGATTTTATCAAGTATGGCATGGGGCTTAGGTTATTTTGGTCAACCGCATATTTTAGTGCGTTTTATGGCTGCGGACTCTGTGAAGTCAATTCCTGCGGCACGTCGCATTGGTATGACGTGGATGATTCTATGCTTAGGCGGTGCAGTTGCTGCTGGCTACGTCGGTATTGCTTACTTCCAAGCACATCCAGAATTGGCAGCTGTAGTGAATGCCAATCCTGAAACTGTATTTATGGAATTAACCAAAATTCTGTTTAATCCATGGATTGCCGGCATTGTCTTGGCTGCAATTCTAGCCGCAGTTATGAGTACTTTAAGTTGTCAACTCTTGGTGTGTTCTACGACTTTGACTGAAGATTTGTACAAAGGTTTCATTCGTAAAAACGCGTCACAAAAAGAGCTGGTTTGGATTGGCCGTGCCATGGTTCTAGCAATTGCGATCTTAGCGATTACCCTTGCCATGAACCCTGCAAGTAAAGTACTTGGTTTAGTATCATATGCTTGGGCTGGCTTTGGTGCTGCATTTGGCCCATTAATCATTCTTTCGTTGTTATGGAAACGCATGACATTGAATGGTGCGATTGTCGGCATGATTCTAGGCGCTGTAACCGTTATCGTGTGGAAAAATTACATGGGCCACACTGGCTTATACGAAATCATTCCAGGATTCATCCTGTCATGGATTGGTATTGTCGTGGTGAGTTTAATGGGCAAAGCACCTTCAGCAGAAGTGACAGACCGCTTTGAAAAAGCCGAAGCGCAATATCAAAAAGAAATGGCTGAAATTGGTAAATAATCTTTAACAACCCACCCAATGTAAAAAAAATAGGAGCTAAATGCTCCTATTTTTTTGTTTTTAAATCGGTAGTTATTGTGGACGACTGGCAGGTTTCAGCTTAATTTGCAGACTTTCTTTAATCACTTCCATCACCGGATAGCTCCGTGTTTCTTTGATCCCCGGAAGTTGCCAAAGCACCTGCCCCGAAATTTTTCTAAACTCTTCCATATTGGCACAGCGAATTTTAACAACAAAATCGAAGCCACCACTGATCATATGACATTCCACAATTTCTGGTATTTGACGTACGGCATCAGAGAAATCTTCGAGTACGTTCGGTGTTGTTTTATCCAATAATATTTCAACAAAAACCACAAATCCATTGTTCAATAGCACTGGATTTAAACGTGCTTCGTAACCTAAAATGAAGCCTTCCTTGGATAGTTTTTGTACACGTGCCAAAGCCGCAGTAGGCGATAAATTCACCAATTCTGCGAGCTTAATATTGGACAATTTTCCATCTTGTTGCAGTAGCTCTAAAATTCGAATATCTATACGGTCTAAGCTCAAATATGGGCTAGTCATCTGAATTTTTCTCTAAATATAATTAAAACTATAGTGAGTTATTCGGTAAATATTCTGTGATGATAAATTAAATTTAGCACCTTGCTCAAGATTTATTTGAACGTCATAGAACATTGACACGGAAAATTGACACATGAATGGAAAAGTATTTGAAGTCGCGGGAAGCGATGATTTCATCACGGAATTTCAAGACAAAAACAGCTTTGAGCAATCTATAAATACAGCATGGCGTCGTGCTGAAACAGAATGTGTCGAAAACCTTTTAGCACACAGTGAAATTCCCTCTCCAATTTGCGAACAGATTCAAAAACTGGCTTTCGACTTAGCCCATTCATTACGTGAACGTAAAAGCGGAAGCGGCAAGGCAGGTATTGTTCAAGGCCTTTTGCAAGAGTTCTCACTTTCTTCACAAGAAGGCATTGCATTAATGTGTTTGGCTGAAGCACTACTGCGTATTCCAGATAAAGCCACGCGTGATCTTTTAATCAAAGACAAAATTAACCAGGGCAACTGGAAAGACCATGTTGGCCAAAGCAGCTTGATGTTTGTGAATGCCGCAGCTTGGGGTTTAATGCTGACAGGCAAATTAATGGAAACACCACAACAAAAAAGCCTATCTAGCCTACTTACTGGTATTTTGGCGCGTAGCGGTCGAGGCATTATTCGTAAAGCTGTCGATGTGGCAATGCGCATGATGGGTGAGCAATTCGTTACAGGTGAAACGATTGAAGAAGCATTAAAACATGCAGAAGTACTTGAAGATAAAGGCTTCCAATATTCTTATGACATGTTGGGCGAAGCAGCGTTAACCGATCCAGATGCTGAACGTTATTACCAAGACTATACCGATGCCATTCATGCTATTGGTCAAGCGTCAGCAGGTAAAGACGTCTATAACGGCCCTGGCATTTCAATTAAATTGTCTGCCTTACATCCACGTTACCAGCGTTCGCAAATGGACCGTGTGCATGATGAATTATATGGCAAAGTACTTGAACTCGCTCAACTTGCGAAACATTACAACATCGGTTTAAACATTGATGCCGAAGAAACCGATCGTTTAGAAATTTCTTTAGAATTGTTAGAACGTCTGTGCTTTGAGCCAAAACTTGAAGACTGGAAAGGCATTGGTTTTGTTATTCAGGCTTACCAAAAGCGCTGCTTCTATGTTGTTGATTATGTCATTGATTTGGCAAAGCGTAGTCAAAAACGCCTGATGATTCGTTTAGTTAAAGGTGCATATTGGGACAGCGAAATCAAGAAAGCACAAATTGAAGGAATGACTGACTACCCTGTCTTTACCCGAAAAGTGCACACCGACCTTTCATATGTTGCATGTGCGAAAAAACTATTGGCTGCTCCTGAGCAAGTTTACCCACAATTTGCGACCCATAATGCTCAAACCGTGGCAACGATTTATCAACTAGCACAACCTGAACACTATTATCCAGGCCAATACGAATTCCAATGCCTACATGGTATGGGCGAACCTCTTTATGAACAAGTTGTTGGTGCTAAATCTGAAAATAAATTGGGCATTCCTTGCCGTATTTATGCCCCTGTTGGTAACCATGAAACGTTGTTAGCGTACTTAGTGCGTCGACTATTGGAAAATGGTGCAAATACCTCTTTCGTAAACCGTATTGCTGACAAAAATCTTAAAATTGAAGATTTAATTGAAGAACCACGTCAAACCATTTTAGCGGCAGCAAAAAATGAAAATGTAGTTGGTGCAAAGCATTTATCTATCCCCTATCCAAAAGATTTATACGGCCACAACCGTACTAATTCAAAAGGTTTAGACCTCGCTAACGACCATGATTTGTCTCCTTTAAATACAACCGCAATCGAATTAGCCACAGTTCAATGGCAAGCTCAAGCAATGGGAGCGGCTTTTCACGATCTTAGCAAGGAAAATGCAATTCAAATCGTTAATCCAGCAAATCATCAAGATATCGTTGGTCAAGTGGTCGAAGCTAGTATTGAACAAGCAGATCTTGCTTTAAATCATGCTGTAGCAGCCCAAACATCATGGCAAAACCGTCCAAAAGATGAACGTGCAGCCTGCTTAAATCGTGCAGCAGATTTGATGGAAGCTCAGTTACAGCCATTCATGATTTTACTATCTCGTGAAAGTGGTAAAACCTACGCCAATGCAATTGCAGAAGTGCGTGAAGCAGTCGACTTCCTTCGGTACTATGCCGCACAAATGATTGATCTTGCAAAAGATGTGCAAATCACACCGCTAGGTACTGTGTTATGTATTAGCCCTTGGAACTTCCCGTTGGCAATTTTCTCAGGACAAATTGCTGCCGCATTGGTTGCAGGGAATACCGTTATTGCAAAACCAGCGGAACAAACGCCATTGATTGCTGCACAAGCAGTAAAAATTCTATGGGAAGCCGGCATACCACAAGACGTATTACAACTGCTTCCAGGCCGTGGTGAAACAGTAGGTGCCAAGCTCAGTAGTGATACTCGTATTCAAGGTATCATGTTTACCGGTTCAACCGAAGTTGCACGTATTTTGCAAAAAACCGTTGCACAGCGCCTCAATCAATTTGGTGAAAGTGTTGCATTGATTGCTGAAACTGGTGGCCAAAATGCCATGATTGTCGACTCTTCAGCACTAACTGAACAAGTTGTATTGGATGTTGTGAATTCAGCCTACGACAGCGCAGGTCAACGTTGCTCTGCATTAAGAATCTTATGTGTTCAAGAAGATAATGTTGATATTGTGCGTACTATGCTTAAAGGTGCAATGAAGCAACTTCGTGTAGGCAATCCAAGTTTATTAAAAACAGATATTGGCCCTGTAATTGATGTTGAAGCTCAGCAAAACATTCAACGCCACATTGATAAAATGCGCAGCAAAGGCTATCCAGTTCATCAAATCATGTTTAATGCAGATGCGAGCGAATTGACTGCTGGAACGTTTGTTCCACCAACGTTAATTGAACTGCCGAATTTGAATGATTTAGAACGTGAAGTCTTTGGTCCAGTACTGCATCTTATTACCTATAAATATGGTGAGATTGAAAATCTGCTCGAGCAAATTAATCAAAAAGGCTATGGCCTAACCATGGGTCTACATACCCGTATTGATGACACCATTCAAAAAGTCATTGCTCATGCTGAAGTGGGTAACTTATACATTAACCGTAATATTGTAGGTGCTGTCGTTGGTGTACAACCATTTGGTGGTGAAGGCTTATCAGGTACTGGCCCCAAAGCAGGCGGCCCGCTTTATCTCTATCGTTTAATGCATCAGGTATCTGAAAAGAAACTCGCTACACCTTATGCGGCAAAAGTAGAAACGCCAACAGCTCACTTCCCTGCATATGATGCCTTTAAAACTTGGGTTGCACAGCATTTTGCTCAGGTACAACTCACGCCACCAAATGCAATTGCTGCTGGACAGAGTTTTGAACTACAAGGTCCAACAGGTGAAAATAACCAATACGCAATCTTGCCACGTTCACGTGTACTTTCCTTAGCGCAAAACGATGTCGATCAACTATATCAACTTGCAGCAATACTCTCTGTAGGCAGCCAACCTGTCGTATTAGCGGAAAATACTTTTGTGCTGAAGTATTTAAGTAGCATGCCTAAAACACTGATGGATCAATTCAAAGTGATTACCGATATTTATAACGGTGACTTTGATGCGGTATTACATCATGGTGAAAAAAACGAGCTACTTAAATTACAGCAAGTGATTGCTTCGCGTGAAGGCGCAATTATTGGTATCACCCATTTAAACTCAGGCAATTTTGATATTCCAGTTGAACGCTTCGTCATTGAGCGTGCAATTAGTGTCAATACAGCTGCGGCTGGCGGTAATGCCAGCTTAATGACAATGAGTTAACTTTTTCCTCGGCTTGCTCAGTCTTTATGAATGTTCCATAAAGACTGAGTTTTTTTATGCAAATAACGCGATAAATATTATAAAATTAACGCGCGTTAAACCCTACCATGACAAATGATATCCCCGAATTAACGACAATTAATTTAGTCTTATGAGGCTAATTTTGCTAACATGACTTTTTTTAATATGTTTGCGATTTTTTACTGCATATGACTTCAACTTATCAGCAACAACTTGATGCCAAAGTTGCGCGTATCACGGCTCAATTTTCAAATTACAATCCTCCCACTTTAGAAGTTTTCTCTTCTGCAGAACATAACTTTCGTATGCGTGCGGAATTCCGTATTTGGCATACTGAAGATGATATGTTCTATGCAATGTTTGAACGTGATGCAGATAATCAAAAACAAGTCATTCGCATTGATGAATTTCCAATTGCAGATAAAAGCATTAATGCTTTAATGCCAGTTCTTTTGAATGAACTAAAAGCGACTGAAATTTTATCGAAACGCTTATTTGAAGTTCACTTCCTAGCAACCTTAAAAGGCGAAATGCTGGTTTCACTGGTGTATCGCTGCCCACTCAATGCAGAATGGGAAATTGCTGCAAAAGCACTGTCAGATAAATTAAATATCAAAATTTATGGTCGTAGCCGTGGCCAGCGTGTCATTTTGACAGATGATTACGTTGTCGAAGAGCTTCAGGTTTTTGGTCAAAGCTATCAATACAAACAAATTGAAAGTAGCTTTACACAGCCTAACGCACGTGTTTGCCAAAAAATGTTGGAATGGGCATGTAAGGCCGCGAAGCAGTCTGATAAAGACCTATTAGAACTTTATTGTGGGAATGGTAACTTTACTTTGCCATTGTCTAAGCATTTTAATCGTGTGCTCGCAACAGAGCTAGCCAAGTCATCTGTATATGCTGCTCAATGGAATATTGAAAAAAACAACATAGATAACATTCAAGTTGCTCGACTTTCAGCAGAAGAATTTACTCAAGCTTATAACGGTGAACGTGAATTCCGTCGTCTAGAAGAAGCTGAAATTGATATTGCGAGCTACGACTTCGATACAGTATTTGTCGATCCGCCACGTGCAGGTATTGATGATGATACTTTAACGCTTCTACAGCGCTTTGAACGTATTATCTATATCTCATGTAACCCAGATACGCTGCATGACAATTTGCAGCAATTAGCACAAACTCACAAAATTACCCAATTTGCTTTGTTTGATCAATTTCCTTACACCCACCATGTGGAATCTGGCGTTTTACTTGAAAAAATTTAAACAAATTATTTCATGTCATACAAATGTCATTGAGGGAGCTTAAATTTAGCTCCCTTTTAATTTACAAAAATTCTTATATATTGCAAAAACATGCGTTGAACACCACTCAAATATGCCTATTAAAAGACATAACATCAAAAGTCCAATCGAAAAAACGATTGTTCAATTGATTAAAATATCACTTTAGTAGTCTTGCTTTATTTAATAGATTGGTTATATTTCGTCCTATGTTAGGTCGTAAATGAAGGCTCTATGAGTTTTTGGCAAAAGTTGTTCTCAAATGAACAGCAAAACGGGCATAAGAATCAAATTGCCTGTGTTGAAAATGATTGCTCTTGTAAAACCAATGAACAGCTTATTGCTGCCCTTACAAAAGCAACAGATGAAGATGTCATCCTTGGTATTAAAAAAGTGCTTGCAGCACGAGGCTATAGCCGCAAGGAACTCAATGAAATCCAGCATCTACCTCTTCAGTAACATCTGAATAGAGCAAGATCAAAAAGGCATACTGTTTTGGCAGCATGCCTTTTTTCATATCTGATGTTTATACTTACAATTGAAGCTCCTTAATTTACGCCATTTCATCGCATATTAAGTAGCTGCATCGCTTGTAGCATGTAATACGAAAAGCATCTCAATACTACACGCAGAAAGCCTTAAAGATAGTACTCGCTATTTGCCAAACAAACACTATAATTAAAATCCATAAATTGTTATTTTAAATCAATTTATTTTAATACTTAGCATATTAAACCATACAACTAAAACGTAGATAACAACGGAATAGAAAAATGAATCATTTAACTTTAGCCCTAATGACCACTGTTTGCTTCAGCCTGAGCGCATGTAGCAATATGCCCAAAGAGTGCGAAGAGTCATGGGAAAAACTCGAATCTTTTTCCAAACAAATGGGCTTAAGTGAAGAGCAAATTAAACAACAAAAAGTTCAATTTGAAGAAGGGATTAAAAAGCATTCTAAAGAAGAAGCCATCCAAATCTGCCAAACGCAATCTAATTTTCTAGGTTTAGTTGGTAAATAAATGAATTGTGAAGAGCTGGCAAACAATGGCCTGCAAATTCCATAGGTTTGAGCTTTGATCATCTATCAAGCTCAAACGACATTTAAATACCCATCTAAGACTAACGACAATTAAATACTTGGCTATATGCAACAATTGGTCCTAAGGGCCTCAACTGATCATTACGCTTAAGTTCACCAATATATGCACTTGAAACTGAACCATCTAAATACAAGGCATTTTTCACACCGAGCGTCGTTTTAAAGTAATCTGCAAAATTGTAGAAAGAGACACGCTCATTTGTTATTACAAAATACAACTTTCCGTCTTTAATCCCTACCCCATTACGTATTTTTAATGAATCTGAATTTTTAATAAAGTTTGGATTAATCTGACCATTGATCACCAACATGGGGCCAGACTGAGTCGCATATAAGGCTTTAAATGATGATTTCGCATAACTTTGGGTAGTTTCAACTTTGGCTTGTGCATGATTCCAGGCCAAGACACCATTCGGTTGTATTAAGAAATTACCAAAACCACGTGTTGCGCGATTTAAAGCTTTCTCTTCTACAGCACCTTCAATATATAGGCCGACAGGACTCAAATCTGCGTGGTACATACCTGCATTCATTGCAAACTGCATAGTACGACAGTTCTTTTGCAAATCTGCTGCAAGTCGTGAAATAAATTGGTAGGGCTGACTATTTGTATCATTCAAATGAAGTTTTAAATTTTTAAAATCACCAATTTCGACAACATCCGCTAAAATCGGTTTTTTAACCTGAAATACCCGAACGCTACTTTCTGCATAAGTCGAAGCAATACCGAGGTTTATAATGAGTAGCGCACTCAAAATTTTTACACTTGTCTTTAAATATTCTAAGTACACGCTACATCCCTCCCCATATACACAAAATTGATCAAAAATACGATGAAATCCCCGCTAAAATAGTCGATTAATTCACAGATTAAAAGTAGACTAATACTTAAAAATTGTTTGGATATCAAAGTAGGATTGGCATAAGTATGCACGCGCAGAAAGATGGTTATCCATTAGGAGCACATCTGATTGTTAAACACTTCGGCTATACCCATCATGGTATCTATGCTGGTCGTGGACGAGTGATTCATTACTCAGGTTTTGCGCACCTATTTAAAAAACATCCTATTGAAATCACCACTATCGACCGATTTAGTCATGGCAAAAAAATAATGGTTCAACATTATAGCCAGCCAAAATTTAAGGGTCGAAAAGTAGTACGCCGTATGCGTTCTCGTATGCATGAAAACAATTATCATCTGATTATTAATAACTGCGAGCATTTGTGTACTTGGGCGATAACTGGCGTAGAAAGCAGCCCTCAAGTATTTCGCATGATGAATCGCCTGACCACAATTGGTTACGTCAGCTCAATTATGAGTTATATGAGCAGCATGATGCTTACTGTCACCACAACCTGCTTCGCTTTAGTATTTTATATTAAAAAGAAATTACGCGAAAAAGCCAAGATGCAAATGCCTGCGAGCTATTTAAAGCCACCACAACATAAAAATCGCTAATATCACGCTTTGGCCGTAGTTTCTTCTGTAAATGGGGGAAATTTATCCTCAACCAGTTTTGTTACGATATCATGTTCTAAATAGATTTTAGCTGCATCCAATACTGTGGTAAAACCGCCTGTACTATCAATCACAAAGTCGATGAGCGCTTGATCCTGCAAAGGAATATCATAATTTCTAATTTTGACATAGGTTTGCATACTGGTGATTTTTTCAAAAATAAAATCTACTTTGGTTTTAGGTTCTCCCCACTCAATCTGAATTAACTCATTTTCTTTAATTTTTAAAACATTTACCTCTGCTGACGCCTTATATTTAGGCCAATACCACTGAACAGTTTTTTCTGCTTCTAAATATCCTGATGATTCATTAAACCAAAACTGAGTGGTAATTAATGGATCAACAAAAGCATTGAACACAATATTGACGGATTTTCGGATTAGCATTTGCGTTTCGATCACGGTACCCATGTTTTATCCTGCATTGTTTTCTATCAGTGATAGCACAGACCTTCCAAATAAGGCTATCACTGATTTGTTATTGTTGAATTAGATATTCAATTGGTATTTATAAATTGCGAAGACACCAAAGTTGGATTTTTTTCGCTAAATTGCCCATTCCAATACGGATAGTATGGATACGGTGGATAGACTGCACTCACACAGTTTAGTCGTTCTAACTGCTCTAAAGTTAATGACCATTCTTGAGCCGCAAGGTTATCGAGTAGTTGTTTTTCATTGCGCGCACCCATCAAAATACTAGAAATCGTTGGACGTGTTTTTAGCCAATTTAAAGCAATCTGTGGTATGGAACGCTGTGTTTCTAGGGCGATTTCATTCATCACATCGAGCACAGCAAATAATCTTTCTTGGTTTACAGGCGGGGCAAATTGCGCTGTTTCATGTAATCGACTTTGCTGAGGTATTGCATGTTCACGATCAAATTTCCCCGTTAAGCGCCCCCAGCCCAGAGGACTCCACACCACGGCACCAATATGCTGATCGTGTTGTGCCGGCATGAGCTCCCATTCATAGTCTCGCCCAATTAAAGAATAATATACTTGATGCACACTTAATTTTTCATAGCCGTGTTGCTGTGCGATTGATTGCGCTTTCATCAATTGCCAACCAGAAAAATTCGAAGCGCCGATATAACGAACTTTGCCACTTCGAACCAAATCATCAAGCGTACTCATCAACTGTTCAAGCGATGTCATACTGTCAAACTGATGCAGTTGTAAAACATCAATATAATCTGTAGCTAATCGTTTTAAAGAAGCATCTACGGCCGCTATTAAATAGCTTCTTGAATATCCACCTTGATTAATTCCATCCTGTAAACGTATTCCAACTTTGGTGGAAATAATTACATCTTGGCGTTTCGACCCAAGCAATTCACCCAACATCTGCTCAGATGCCCCATTGGAATATGCATCTGCGGTGTCGAAATAGTTCACCCCATGATCTATGCAAAGATCAATCATTCGTTGAGCTTCCGCTAAGTTGGCTTGTCCCCAAGCTGAAAATATCGGGCCTTGCCCACCAAAAGTACCGGCACCAAAGCCAAACTCTGATACAAGTAAGCCAGATAGACCTAGATTTCGATAGTTCATTTTTACTGTCCTGTGTTGAATTTATACACAGAATAAGTACTGAACATTATTTGAAAAACTATGAATATCTAGAAATACTTTCTTGAATTTTTTGATAATGCAGACTGAAGACTTTAATCTATTTAGCCGTATGGCAATACTGGGTTCAATCAGCCAGGCCGCCAATGAAGCCAACATTTCAGTTTCAGTTGCCAGTGCCCGCCTTATGCGACTCGAACAACATTTAAAAGTTCGGCTTTTTCATCGCACCACGCGACAGCTTCATCTGACACAAGAAGGTGCGATGTTGCTTGAACAAGGTCATCCACTACTCCAACAATTTAATTCATTACTTAATCAATTGAATACTCAGCCGCTAGTACTTTATGGCAAGCTTAAAATCACGTGCTCTGAAGTCTTTGGCAATCGTATTCTCAGCCAAGCATTCGCAGCGTTTGCTCAAAAGCATTCAAATTTAACTTTAGATATTGAACAAACAGATCAGAACTTAGATTTAATCAGTTCAGGGATCGATCTTGCCATTCGTATTGGACAACTTGAGAGCTCATCATTAATTGCTAAACCACTCAGTTTAAATAAACGTATTCTGTGTGCATCGCCAAGCTATATTGCACAGGCTGGCGAACCAAAAACGCTAGATGATTTATCTAAGCACAACTGTATCTTACAAAAATATCCCAAGGGGCTAATGCAAACTTGGAATTTTGTTCAAGAGCAGCAGGTCATTCAAATCCCTGTCTCAGGTCATTATCAAATTAATTCGGGTGAAGGTGTGCGCCAAGCTGCACTGGCAGGTTTAGGTATTTCGAATCATTCTTTATGGCATGTAGACAATGACCTGCAATCTGGCCGTCTCATTCAAATATTGCCGAGCTTGCAAGTCCAAAGTACCGCTATCTATGCAGTTATCCCTCATCGAAATTTTGTACCCGTAAAAGTTCAGGCCTTAATCCAACATTTAGAGCAGTATTTCCAACATGACTTTCCGTGGTTTATTTCACCCAATTTAGTTAAATAAATTCTAGGTTTAGCATAAGTTACTGTTATGTGGCTCAATTACAGGCGGCAATTCTTCATTCAAACTACTTAACATTTCACGCTCGATATTTCTCACGATAGAGTCAAGCGGTAAGTCATTTTCTTGTAGTCCAAAAGGTTCTTCGAGTTCTGCACTCAAAGCGTCTAAACCTAAAAATAAGTAAGCGATTAAAGCCACGATCACAGGTGTCCAGATGCCTAGACTAGCTTCCAAACTAAAAGGCAAAATCAAACAAAATGAATATACCGCCCGATGTAATAGCACCGAATATGAAAATGGTAATGGTGTACTCATAATTCGGTCACAACCTGCATGGATATCTCCCATCGCAACGGTATGTCGGGTTAAAGTGCTATAAATAATATCGCTGATTTGTCCCTGCTTATAGATCTGCACTAAATCCTTTTGAATTATTTCCAATAAGTACTGTGGCGCATTGATATGTTGTGTACATTGTTGCCACTGTTCGGCTGTCAGTTGAACTTTATCTTGAAAATGCGCGATAGGCTGGCTCTGGTGGCGTAAACGATCTCGCAATAAATAACAAAATAGCATGACACGGTACATTAAGACCTTACGCTGATTGTCATCTAACACATAACTATCTCGGATAATATGCCGTGTATTGGCAATTAAAGCGCCCCAAAGTTTACGACCTTCCCACCAACGGTCATAACATGCCGTATTTCTAAAACTTAAAAATATTGAAAGAATCACACCAAAAATCGTAAAACCTATTGCTGGTACTTCAGGCAACATCAAAAAATGCGCTGCACTTAAATATACCAATAATGCAGATAAACAAACCACCACCATCAGTGCAGGCATTACTTTTGGCAAAATTGTGCCATGCCAAGCAAAGAGTAATTTGAAACTGTTATTTTTATTACGGATGATCACGGTGATAGATCCCTTAAATGCGTGAGAAATCAAAACTTGCAGCATGTAAAAGCCCAACCGAAGTTGGGCTTTTATCTTAGCGAAAACTTAATGAGCCTTTATGCACTCTCACATTTCGGGCTCATATCAATTTCACACACAGGTATTATTTAGCTGGCTTAAAGCTATCTTTTAAGTCCAAAATACGGTTAAACACAGGTTTTTCGCTTGTATGATCATATTGATCTGCAACAAAGTAGCCTTCACGTTCGAACTGGAAACGATCTTCAGGTTTAGCTTCAACTAGCGCAGGCTCAATCACAGCTTGAACCACTTTTAATGATTCAGGTGTTAAGTTAGCGAGGAAGTCATCACCTACTTCAGGGTCAGATTCTGTAAATAAACGGTCGTAAATACGAACTTCAGCTGCAACACCTTTACTCGCAGAAACCCAATGCACGACACCTTTCACTTTACGGCCTTCAGGGTTTTTACCTAAAGTTTCAGGATCAATTGAACATTTCAGCTCAACCACTTCACCATTCGCATCTTTAATCACTTCATCACACTTAATTACATAAGCATGACGTAAACGTACTTCACCGCCCGGAATAAGACGTTTAAAGCCTTTCGGTGCCACTTCTTCAAAGTCTTTACGGTCAATGTAAATATCTTGTGTCAATGGAATGATACGGTCGCCCATATCTACGTTTGGATGGCGCGCATGGCTTAAATCCATTGCTTCAGGCAAGTTGGTTAAAGTCACTTTTAGTGGATTTAACACAGCCATACCACGAGCAGCAGTATTTTCTAAAGACTGACGGATGCAATATTCGAGCATTGCAACATCAACAATACTACCATCAACTTTAGTAACGCCAACACGCTTACAGAAATCACGTAGACCTTCAGGTGTAAAACCACGACGACGCATACCGACAACAGTTGGCATACGTGGATCATCCCAACCATTTACAAATCCGCCTTCAACCAATTTACGTAATTTACGCTTAGAGGTAATGGTGTAATCGACATTTAAACGGCTTGACTCATACTGACGCGGTACAGCTGGTGATTTAACTTTTTCAACAATCCAATCGTAGAATGGACGGTGATCAACAAATTCTAATGTACAAAGTGAGTGCGTTACGCCTTCAATGGCATCTGATAAAGGATGCGCATAGTCGTACATTGGATACATTTTCCACTTATCACCAGTTTGGTGATGTTCTGAATGTAAAATACGGTACAAGATAGGATCACGCATATGAATGTTAGGTGATGTCATATCAATTTTGGCACGAAGGACAGCCTGACCTTCACCTAACTCGCCGTTACGCATCTGCTCAAAACGCGCAAGGTTTTCTTTTACAGAAGCATCACGTTGTGGTGAGTTTTTTCCTGGTTCTACGAAGTTACCACGGTTTAAACGAATTTCTTCTGGTGACTGCAAATCGACATAAGCATCGCCTTGTTCAATCAATTGAACTGCCCAAGTATAAAGCTGATCAAAATAGCTTGACGCATAACGTGGCTCGCCGTTCCACTCAAAGCCTAACCATTTCACATCGTTGGCAATACCATCTACATATTCTTGTTCTTCAGCATCTGGGTTCGTATCATCAAAACGCAGGTTACATAAACCATTGAACTCATCTGCAATACCGAAGTTTAAGCAAATCGCTTTAACATGACCAATATGTAGATAACCATTTGGTTCTGGCGGGAAACGTGTCACCACTTTCTGGGTACGACCGGCAGATAAATCATCAGTAATGACCTGACGTACAAAGTCTAAGCCAGGCTGTTGTTCCTGCTGCGCAGCTTCGACAGGGGCATTGCTATTTATTGTCGGATTGTTAGGCAGGGATGAAACAACATCATTTGGCTTCATGGTAATAAAATCACTTATAAATTGAAAAATAGGACAATTAAAACGCTTTTCTTCATTTTTAACAAAGAAAGTAACGTTTTTACTTGCCTTGTAGTTTACAGTTTGCTTATGCTTCTCACAACCAAAAAACCCATGGCTTTCATGTCCATGTATAGGAGATTACACAATGAGTTTTCCTCAAGTTGAATTAAACACCAATAAAGGTCGTATTGTTCTTGAGCTTAACACTGAAAAAGCACCTAAAACTGCTGAAAACTTCTTACAGTATGTTCGTGACGGTTTCTATGACGGCGTTATTTTCCACCGTGTAATTGATGGTTTCATGATCCAAGGCGGTGGCATGGATGAAAACTTCAAAGAAAAAACGACTCGTGATTCTATTGAAAACGAAGCTGACAACGGTTTAAGCAATGATGCTGGCACAATTGCTATGGCACGTACTCAAGCTCCTCACTCTGCTTCAGCTCAGTTCTTCATTAACGTGAAAAACAACTCTTTCCTTAACCACACTGGTAAAACAGCACAAGGTTGGGGTTATGCAGTATTTGGTAAAGTAACTGAAGGTCTTGACGTTGTTGATGCGATCAAAGGCGTTCGTACTGGTAACCGTGGCTACCACGCAGACGTTCCTCTCGAGAACGTTGTGATCGAATCAGCTAAAATCATTTCTGAATAAAAAAACGTCCTCTCCATTCTTTATGAGTTTTAAAGCATCGCTTTAAAATGGAGTAATGAAAAAGGTTTCTCTATCTAGAGAAACCTTGAGGATGACAAGGAAAAGATCCGTGACCTATCTGTTTATCTCTGATTTACATTTGTCACCTGAACACCCTCGACTCGTTCGGGGGTTTTTAGCTTTGTTAGATCAATACAAAAATCAAAATACCCAGCTTTATATTTTAGGCGACTGGTTTAATGCATGGATTGGTGATGACTTCACTGCCCCGTGGTTAGACGAAATCATTTATGCCTTAAAAGTCTTTACCGAAGCTAACAATCAAATTTACTTTCAAGTCGGCAATCGTGATTTTGCACTGGGTCAAAAATTCTTAGATAAATTTAACGGCCATTTACTTCAAGACATCGATCATCTAAGTATTGGGACAATCAAAATCCGTTTAGAACATGGTGACTTACTCTGTACCGATGATGTGTCTTACCAGAAATTTCGAAAGATTATTCGCAATCCACTTTTACTCGGCTTTTTAAAAAGTCTGCCGCTGAGCTTCAGGCAAAAAATTGCCAATGGCTTCCGTAAAAAAAGTGCCGAAACCAAGCAAGTGAAGTCCTATGACATTATGGATGTAAATGCACAAGCTGTAAATTTGGCGCTAGAAAATGTCGATGTATTGATTCATGGACATACGCATCGCCCACGCATTCATCAAATAAAAGATAAAAAAAGAATCGTTCTAGGTGATTGGCGTGAACATGAAGCGCAAATTTTAGAAATTCAGCTTGATCAAAGCATTCACTCTCTAGAATTAAAAAAGTGGTGTTATTAAACACCACTTTTTTTATAAAACTCAGTTTAAAAGTTTTATTTCTATTACAAACGATACATTTGATTAATGCCTGTGTAGAAGCTTTTACCATCCATATTTAACGGTAAAATTTGCCCCGATTCGAGCTCAACCATCTGACCAACATCCACCATAATAAAACCATTCGGTGTACTTTGTTTACGTTGTAATGGAATTAATTTCACACTGATTTCGCCACCATTTACAGCGGTTGCGATATAACTTTCATTTAAATTTTTCAAAATATTCACTCATCATATGAGCTTTTGTGATTGAACGCGAAGAGATTAATAAAAACAAATTTAATAATATTTCTGTTGTTACAGTATGTGGGTTACATCAATTATTTTCAGATTTAAATTGATTAAAACGACTGAAAAAATAAATCACAAAGAGCTAAAAAAATAGTAAGAACAATACTTACTCTGAAGTGGCCGTTTTATACCTCGGCGAATTCAAACATGAGGTGCGACAGTTTGAAAAGTCTTATGATAATCAACAAGCTGAGCAAATTTCTCTAATGGTGTAAGCCAATCTAACGCTTTTCTAGGACGAGTATTCAGTGACATGGCAAC
>NZ_VOYM01000031.1:0-7302 GCF_013420285.1 Acinetobacter sp. YH01019 | reverse complement strand
AGCTCCAGCCACTCAGCAAGTCGTGAAACAGGGCATCACAGATTATTTATCTCAGCCACTTTGATAAAAAAAAGACGCTTTTAAGCGTCTTTTTTATGTATCAACTATAGATAATTATTATTTCTGAAATTGATTCAGTGCTTTACGAGCTAATGCTGGATCGTCAGTAAATACACCATCTACACCTGCTTTGTAAAAGTTTTCAAACTCTTTTAGCGCGCCGCTATCACAGCGTTCGGTTGCTATTTGATTACACTTGAGATAATCCGGCAAAAAGCCATTTTCAGGACGCAACGTATAAGGATGAACCTTTAGTCCAGCGGCATGGGCATCTTTGACAAAGTTGGTTTGTTTAAACTCGTTATTTGAAAAGATATAGGTTTTACTTGGGCCAATACCATCTGCATAACTTGCAACATCTTTTAGACCTTGAGGCGTGGCTAGGCTGGCATAGTTAGCAGGTGTAGCTTGATCTTGTAAATCGCCTGGAATTGCATTTGGACTATCCAGTAGCTGAATAATTTTGGCGTGTTTTAAACTTTTCTTTCGTGCTAACTGCTCATGGAAATATTTCAAATTGGTGGTTTCAAACGATTGTAAATAAACAGGCGCAATTTCACGGGTGTATTTATACTTCGCTAAGGTGCTAAGCAGTCGATCTTCCATGGCTAAGTTTTGCTTTTGAAAGAATGTCGGGTGTTTGGTTTCAATATACAGCCCGACAATTTTCCCAGTCTTTTTATAATGAGCATCTGTGAGTTCAATAATTTGTTCCAAAGTTGGAATGCTGGATTGATCATTATAAGTGGTGTTAGTGGGGCGGTATTGCGGAATCCGTTCACGGGCTTTTACATTTTGGTTGAGTTCATTCAGAGTAAAGTCTTCAGTAAACCAACCTGTATAATCTAGACCATCAATTTTCTTGGTTTTTTTACGGTCTGCAAATTGTGTTAAGGAGCTGACATTGGTTGTGCCGCTAATTTCACTTTCGTGACGAGCGATAAGATAGCCATCTTTCGTCGGAACTAGATCAGGTTCAATAAAATCCGCACCATCATCAATGGCTTTTTGATAGGACGCTAAAGTATGTTCAGGTCTTAAAGCACTTGCGCCACGATGCCCGACAATCACAAAACCAGTATCTGGTAATACTGGCGGTTTGCTCACTTGAGTTTTTTTATCGTCAGAATTACACGCAGTTAAACCGAATGTACTCAGTAGAATGAAGCTAGAGAACAGCACTATTGAGTTTTTTTTAGCATGATGGTCTATGCCTTGTTCTGTATGTTCTTTCAGTAAAGTTTGTCGTTTTGAAAGTTTGGTTGTTAATTGTTTTAGCATGAAAGCCTCTGCGTGTTGTTATTTAAAATGAAGACGCAGGGGATACAGTGCAGATAGATAAAGAACAAATGATGACAGACCGCTAAATGTCACATAATTTAACTAAAATAAATGTGGAAAATACGTCTCCATATTTTCTACATATTCATCAGAATGATGGGTTTTTATGTAGTATGGGCTTGTATTCATCTTGATGGTGATTGATTATCAATAAGATTTTAAAAATCATCAAATCACCATTTTAAACCTCGCAATCTAAAAGTGACATGGACTGATGCTGTCTAAGTTTTTTATTCAACGCCCAATTTTTGCTGGTGTTCTCGCAATTATCGTCATGGCAGTCGGATTATTTGCCGTGCTGAATTTACCCGTAGAGCGCTATCCTGATATTGCACCACCTAGAATAACGGTGAGTGCGAGTTATAGTGGCGCGTCTGCTGAAACGGTAGAAGAAAGTGTTACACAAGTCCTAGAGCAACAAATAAAAGGCATTGATAACTTACTGTACTTTAGTTCGAGCAGTGATTCCTCTGGGCGTAGTCGAATCAGTATCAGTTTTGAAAATGGTACAGATCCTGATACAGCACAAGTTCAAGTCCAAAACTCGATTAATGGTGTGATTAATCGACTGCCGGAAGATGTACAGCGCCAAGGTGTGAATGTCTTTAAATCATTGGGTGATACCCACATGGTGATTGGTATCTATGATGAAACGTCGAAAAGTTCCAATATTGAGCTTGGCGACTATATGATGACGCATCTTGAGCAAGATATTGCGCGGATTGAAGGGATTGGTGAAGTTGATGTATTTGGCTCACAGTTTGCGATGCGTATTTGGCTCAACCCATTAAAATTAAAACAATATAGCCTCATGCCAAGCGATATTCGTAGCGCAATTGAAGCACAAAATACCCAAGTTGCAGCAGGCGCTGTTGGTGATTTACCTGTCAAAGCAGATCAATATTTAAATGCCAAAGTCACCTCAGGTTCACGTTTAAAGTCAGTCGAAGAATTTGAAAATATTATTGTGAAATCTAGCCGTGATGGCAGTTTTGTTTACCTAAAAGATGTTGCTCGTGTTGAAATGGGCGCTGAAAATTATCAGGGGATTAATACAATTAATGGCTATCCATCTTCAGGGATGGGTATTTCTTTGGCTTCAGGTGCTAATGCTTTAGCAACATCGGCATTAATTAAGCAAGAAATTGAGCAACTCTCGAAACAACTGCCTGAGGGCTATAAAATTGTTTATCCACGAGATAATACGCCTTTCGTACAAGAGTCTATTAAAGAAGTCGTAAAGACGCTGTTTGAAGCGGTGTTACTCGTGGTTTTAGTCATGTTTATTTTCTTACAAAACTGGCGAGCAACTTTAATTCCAGCGATAACCGTTCCTGTAGTGATCTTAGGTACATTGGCGATACTCTACGTTTTGGGTATGACCATTAATACCTTAACCTTGTTTGCTTTGGTTTTGGCGATTGGCTTATTGGTCGACGATGCGATTGTTGTTGTAGAAAATGTCGAACGTTTAATGCATGAACAGCATTTAACTGCCAAACAAGCTGCTATCGAGTCGATGCAAGAAATTAGTGGTGCATTAATTGGGATCACACTGGTTTTAACTGCGGTGTTTATTCCAATGGCTTTCTTTGGTGGTTCGACAGGCGTTATTTATCGTCAGTTTTCTATTACCTTAGTGGCAGCCATGGGGTTGTCGCTCATGGTGGCATTGATATTAACACCTGCTTTGTGTGCTTTAATTTTAAAACCCAATCCACAGCCAGCGCGTTGGGCCGTTTGGTTTAATACTTCATTAGAGCGTTTAAAACTGAAATATCTGACCATTGCTCAGGCCACAGTAAAAAATCGACTCATTACTTTGGTATTGTTTGCTGGCTTGGTGGTGATTTTCGCACTGTTTTATCGTGCTTTGCCGACCAGCTTTATTCCAAGTGAAGACCAAGGTATCCTGAGTGTGCAACTGAAGCTGCAAGAAGGTGCACCGATGGCCAAAAGCCAGCAAGTTGGTGAACAGATTCGACAGTATTTTTTGACTGAAGAAAAACACAATGTTGATTTAGTGATGCTGCGGTATGGTCGGAACTTCTCGGGGACAGGGCAAAATTTAGGACAAGGTTTTATTGCGTTGAAACCATGGGATGAGAGAAGTGGTAAAGAAAATTCTGCACAAGCCATTCGTGAGCGAGCTTTAAAGCATTTCAGAACCTTTAATAATGCACAAATTAATATCAACATGCCACCGTCAGTCAATGGACTTGGGCAAACGGATGGTATCGATTTTTGGATACGTGATATTAATGGCGAAGGTCGAGCTTATTTGGAAGAACAATTTAAAACTTTACAAGATAAAGCCAGCCAATTTACCAGTTTTGAAAACTTAGATAAACGTTCTAATCCAGACAAGGCAGAGTTGAAGGTCAATATTGACCAAAAGCAAGCGATGGCGTTGGGGCTAAGTCAATCTGCCATTAATAGTACTTTAGGGAGTGCTTGGGGTGGCAGCTATATTAATGACTTTATTGATCGTGGCCGCATCAAGCGCGTCATGATGCAGGGCGATGCCGAATTTCGCTCAAAGCCTGAAGATCTTGCTGCATGGCATGTTCGAAATGATCAACATGAAATGATTCCGTTTAGTAATTTCTCGACCATTGCATGGAGTGGTGGTCCAGAAGTGGTTAACCGTTTCATGGGCTATACTGCGCTGCAAATGGAAGCAGATACTGCAAAAAATGTCAGCAGTGGTCAAGCCATGCAAGATGTCAAAAATCTTGTGCAACAAGTACCTGGAGTGGATGTGGCCTGGAGTGGTTTATCCTTTGAAGAACAAAAGTCTAGTAACCAAGCGATTTGGCTATATTTGGTTTCAATTGGATTTATTTTTCTATGTTTAGCTGCTTTGTATGAAAGTTGGAGTATCCCGACGGCCGTTATGAGTGCAATTCCATTGGGTATTGGCGGCAATATTATCTTTAGTTATATTGCCGGATTTCCAAATGACATTTATTTCCAAATCGCTCTACTGACAACAATTGGTTTGTCCTGTAAAAACGCGATCTTGATTGTAGAGTTTGCAGCGATGGCACAAGAAAAAGGCAAACATGTAATCGAAGCTGCAATGGAAGGCGCAGCACTTCGTTTACGTCCTATTTTGATGACCTCTTTGGCATTTGGCGCAGGTATATTACCATTGGTCTTCGCTTTTGGTGCAGGCGCAGCAAGCCGTCAGGAAATTGGCGTGAGTGTGCTGGGGGGCGTGATCTTCGGCACGGTACTGGTCCTGATCTTTACTCCATTTATGTATGTATTGATACGTACTCTATTTAAGCCCAAGTCCGTTAAAAGAAACATAAGTGATTAAATTGTTTAGGTTTCGTTGTAAAGGTTGAGAAATGTAACAGTTTTTCGTAGTATTGCTGCGCCGTATAAGCGGTTTGATGAGGATTAAATCCCTAAATGGACAGGCACAGTTGTCAGATACACCAAATTTCAAACATTTATATTTACCAACATTATTATGTGGGTTCATTCGGCAAATAAAATAAGAGCCGTTGCGGCCCTATTACATAGGTTGGGTAATAGGGGGCGAGCATGAGCTACAACAACTTTTTATATCTTTTAAATGATGCATTAAGCAAGCAAGATATTGCATTGGCATTAGACTCTGTTAAAACGTTTAAAGCCGCAGATTTGGCTGATATTTTGGCACAATTACCTTTAGAGAATAGTCAAAAGCTGCTACTGCATCTTCCTGCACGCGCCTATGTATTTTCATATTTCAAACCCGAAGAACAAGTAAAATTTGCACACGGTTTAACGCGAACAGACTTGGCTGAAATTATGGGCGAAATGCCTTCAGACAAGCGTGTCGATTTATTTAAATGTTTAGATCACGAGCAGCAAAATACTTTATTGCCTGCATTGGCACAGGCCGAGCGTGAAGATATTCGGCAGCTCTCTTCTTATGTAGAAGGTACGGCAGGGGCCATCATGAGCTCCGAATATGCCACCTTAAAACCGAATATGTCGGTAAAAGATGCCATTAAAATGTTGCGTTATGAGGCACCCGATTCGGAAACCATTTATTTGGCCTATGTACTTGATGAAGCAAGAAAGCTGCTGGGTGTTTTATCGCTCAAACAATTAATACTTGCCGAAGAACAAAGCAATATTAGTGATTTAATGGCGACCGATATTATTTTTGCATATTTTGACAGCGATCAGAATGAAGTAGCCAAAACCATTGCTCGTTATGACTTACTGGCATTACCCATTATAGATCATGCCGGTGTGATGGTGGGTATTGTGACACATGATGATGCAATGGATGTGGCCAGAGAAGAGGCAACAGAAGATTTTTTAAAATCTGGTGCTGTCGATGCATCATCTAAATTGAGTCTTAAATCTGCCCCGATATTGCAACTCTATCAAAAACGGGTGTATTGGCTGGTATTTCTTGTTTTTGGCAGTTTGTTATCCGGGATTGGCATTGCACATTTTGAAGACATTATTGCCGCAAATATTGTATTGGTTTTCTTTTTGCCCTTATTGGTTGGCAGTGGTGGAAATGCAGGTTCTCAGTCTGCAACATTGATGGTGCGAGCACTGGCCACAGGCGATGTGCAGTTTAAAGATTGGTTGTATCTGCTTGGGCGTGAAAGTTTAGTCGCGCTATGTTTAGGTGGCACCATGGCGTTTGCAGTCTCTATTTTAGGTTATTACCGTGGCGATCTTATGGTTTCACTGGTGTTGGCTTTGAGTATGATGGGCATTGTGCTGATGGGCTGTTTAATTGGAATGAGCCTACCTTTCATCCTGAATCGTTTGAAGCTAGACCCTGCAAGTGCATCTGCACCGTTAGTAACTTCCATTTGTGATGCAACAGGCGTGGTGGTGTATTTATTTATTGCTTCACAGCTTCTACTTTAAATTATCGGGCTTCTGTTGCCTTAAATAAATCCTTTAAGCACTTTAAATTCATCTTAGATTAGCATTTATAAAATCATAACAGACCTGAGTAAAAAACTGCTTTATTCTCAAGTAGATTGCATTTACCCAACGATACGTTTTCTATGCCAGAACCTGCATCTTCAAAAAAACTTAGCCAGCAAGAGGTGATTCGCTTAGAGCGCGATTTAGCCAAATTTGCCAATATGATGGATTCCGTAGTACGTATTCCATTTACGCGACAAGGCGTGGGCGCAGATGCTGCTCTGAGTACAATTCCTGTTGCAGGTGATATTGCAGGTTTTGTCCTCACTTGTTATGCGATTTATAAAGCAAAGCAGATTGGTGTACCGCAAGCGAAACTCAATGGCGTAATGAAATTAGCGGTCATGGACGCAGTTGTCGGTTTTATTCCAGTAGCAGGAACAATTTTTGATGTTTTTATACGTCCGAGTCGTAAAGCCTTAGATGTTGTACATACACATATTCGAGAAGAATACCAAATTCAATCTGATACTCATGTTGTTCATCCATTTTTACATGAAAACCTAGAGCGGAAGCAGCAACAATCTGCATTTTGGCGTAATCCAGTTGTGGCCTGGATTTGGATTCATATACCCGATATTTTAGGCCTGCTATTTTTAGCTATTTTTGCATTTGCGATTTGGATGGGAGGCAGTCTGCTGTTGCAATGGCTACAAGTACAGGGCATTGTTTAAAAAAGCTGTACTGATAAAGCCTATTCAGGGTGATGTTTAAAAATAAAAAAAAGCCTCCATGTGGATAATGCCAGTCAGTTAAGAAATTGACTGGCATTTTCTTGGATATTTTTGTGCTTTAATTTTCACTACTCGCGGACATTGCCTTTGCCTTTTTTCAGGTAATACAAATATTTTAGATTGTTCAAATAATTGCGCTAAATGTTTGGGTAGGTTTCCTGCTGATTCTAAAGGTGTGTGCCTTAAGATATTGATAATACTCATAGATGCA